>CALVFC010000099.1 GCA_944326735.1 uncultured Limosilactobacillus sp.
ATCAAGCTCGACTTCCTCAGATTGAGCATTCAACTGATCGAGCTGTTTTTGCAGGTCAGACAGCTTGCCAATATCAGTTGCAATTTCTGGTTGACTCATTTGTTCCTGAATCTCCTGCTGCTGGTTTTCCAGGTCGGTCATTTGCTTTTCTAGCTGATCAACTTTTCGTTGGATCTTGCGCCGTGCCCGTTGGGTTTCCTTACTTTGCTTATATGATTGCTGAGCAGTAGAGCGAGCTGACTTGGCTTTCGTAGCGGACTGCTCAGCACTAGGTTGCCGCTTGGCCTGAGCTTGCAGGTAGTCATCATAGTTGCCTTCATAGTGGGTAATTCCATCAGCATGCATATCCAGGACGTCAGTTGCCACCTGGTTGATGAAGTACCGATCGTGGGAAATAAAGAGGACCGTGCCATTAAACTCATTAATGGCATTTTCCAAGACTTCACGACTGTCAATATCCAAGTGGTTAGTTGGTTCATCAAGGATCAGAAAGTTAATCGGCTTGAAGGATAACTTTGTTAATTCCAACCGGGCCTTTTCACCACCAGAAAGTTCGCTAACCTGCTTATAAACGTCATCACCGACGAACAGAAAACTGCCTAGCAGTGACCGGATATCCTTTTCCGGAACGTTAGGGTGGTCGTCCCAGACTTCGTTAAGGACCGACTTCTCCGGGTGTAGTTGTTGCTGTTCCTGGTCATAGTAGCCGATCTCTAAGTTAGCACCAAGCTTGATCGTCCCGCTAATCAGCGGAATACGTCCAAGAATCGACTTCAGGAGGGTGGATTTTCCAATCCCATTTGATCCGAAAATACCGACACGTTGGGACTTGCGGACATTGAAGGAGAGGGGCCCGGCCAGCTTCTGTTGCTGGTAACCAATCGTAACCTGGTCAACGTCTAACACTTCGTTCCCACTATCTTTGTCACTGTGAAATTGGAAGTGGATGGAGCGATCATCCGTTTCTGGCCGTTCCATTTTATCCATCTTTTCTAATTGCTTCCGCCGTGCCTGGGCTCGTTTGGTAGTCGAAGCCCGGACAATATTCCGGTTGACAAAGTCTTCTAGCTTAGCGATTTTCTTTTGCTGCTGGTCGTAGTGCTTCCACTCAGCCTTTAGCCATTCCCGCTTATGGTGCATAAACTGGGTGTAATTGCCACTGTAATGCCGCAACGTCCGATTATCTAGGTCGTAGATGTCAGATACAACCCGATCCAAAAAGTACCGGTCGTGGGAAACAACCAGCAGGGCACCGTCATAGCTCTTCAGGTAGTCTTCCAACCAGGCGAGAACGTTCATGTCGAGGTGGTTAGTCGGTTCATCTAGGATTAGCAATCCAGGTTCTTGCAACAGGATCTTAGCTAATGCCAGCTTAGTTTTTTGACCACCAGATAATGAGTTAATCGAGGTTTGGTAATCAGCTTCCTCAAAGCCAAAGCCCTTTAAGATACCACGCATGCGGGACTGGTATTCGTAGCCACCCTTTTTTTTAAACTCCGCTTGGACCCGCGAATAGGTTTCAGTCGTAATCTGGAATTCTTGGCTACTGGGATCCAGCTTGGCCAATTGACCCTCCAGTTGGTGAATCTCTTTTTCCATCTTATGGAGGGGCGCAAAAACTAAGTCGAGTTCTGCCCAAATGCTATTTTGACTGTCTAACCCCTGATCCTGGGCCAGGTAGCCAATTGTGAGATCTTTTGTTTTAGAAATTGTTCCTTCATCTGGAGTAGTGATCCCCGCAATCATTTTGAGCAGGGTCGTTTTGCCGGCACCGTTACGACCGACTAAAGCGGTCCGGCCGTGTTCTTGGATTTGCAGACTGACGTCATGAAATAAGACATCAGCCCCAAAGCACCGCATTACATTGTTGGCTTGCAAAAGAATCATTTTGTTAACCTCGTTCTTCAAATTTGAATACCTATCTATTATACGCTGTCACAGACGAATTTCACAAAGCATGTCGGCTGGTTTGTCGCTCAAGAACGTGCAAATCGTAAAATATTTGTGAATAGTTTTTGTTTGTGTGTTCACAAACGCATGGTTTATTGCTAGAATAGATAGAGAATTGAATTTCACAAACTTGATTGATTTGACGACTTTTTAAGTTCATTAATGTTAAAAACAATTTAGATTAAGAAAATGAGGGGTAACCAATATGCCAACGAAGAAGATACCAAAGGCAACTGCTAAGCGTCTGCCAATTTATTATCGATACTTAAGCGTCTTGCTTTCCGCAAACAAGCGTCGTGTTTCATCAACAGAATTGTCAGAAGCCGTTCAAGTTGATTCCGCAACCATTCGCCGGGACTTTTCCTACTTTGGGGAACTAGGAAAACGCGGCTACGGTTACGACGTTGAGAGCCTTTTGAAGTTCTTCAAGGGGATCTTAAATCAGGATACGCTGACGAGTGTGGCACTGGTTGGGGTTGGTGCTTTAGGGAGCGCCTTACTTAACTATAATTTCCACCAGGACACCAACTTACGGATCAGCGCCGCCTTTGATACGAAACCAGAATTAGCCAATACTGTTAAGAGCGGGATTCCAATTTATCCCGCTAGTGAAATGCAGAAGCAAATTAAAGAGCAACAAATTGACGCTGTGATTCTGACAGTACCAAGTTCTACTTCACAGAAGGTGGCTGACCAATTAGTTGCAGTGGGCGTCAAGGGAATCTTAAACTTCACGCCAGTCCGTTTGTCAGTTCCAAAGAACGTTCAGGTACAGAACATTGATTTAACTAATGAACTGCAGACCCTGATTTACTTCATTAAGAATTACGCAGAAAACGAAGATAAGTAATATTAAACAGCCATGGATATTTATTTAGATCCATGGCTGTTTTGCGCTCATTTTGGTAATTCAACAGGTCGCTGGAAAATAAAAGTCAAAATTAGTCAAACTTTATTATTGCAATCTGCAAATGAAATGTTATAGTAGAACATGTAATTAGCACTTGAGACATGAGAGTGCTAAATGAAAATAAAAATTATCAAGATGGAGGGATTAACGTGTTAAAACCATTAGGAGATCGCGTTGTTCTTAAGGCTGAAACAGAAGAAGAAAAGACCGTTGGCGGAATTGTTCTTGCTTCCAATGTCAAGGAAAAGCCAACAACTGGAAAAGTAATTGCTGTCGGTGCCGGCCGGACATTAGATAACGGCGAAAAGGTTGCTCCTGCTGTTAAGGAAGGCGACCGTGTCCTCTTTGATAAGTATGCTGGAAATGAAGTTGAATACCAAGGTGAAAAGTACTTGGTTGTTCATGAAAAGGACCTTGTTGCTGTTATTGACTAGTAGCACATTGGTGATAAATAAGTAGACTGATACATAATTTGAGGTGAATTATTAATGGCTAAAGAAATTAAGTTTTCTGAAGATGCACGGAACGAAATGCTCCACGGTGTTGATAAGTTAGCTGACACTGTTAAGACTACGATGGGTCCAAAGGGCCGGAATGTTGTTTTGGAACAAAGCTATGGTAACCCAACGATCACTAACGATGGTGTTACGATTGCCAAGAGTATTGAATTGGAAAACCACTTTGAAAACATGGGTGCTAAGTTAGTATCTGAAGTTGCTTCCAAGACTAATGACATTGCTGGTGATGGTACTACTACCGCTACTGTTTTGACTCAAGCAATTGTTAATGCCGGAATGAAGAACGTCACTGCTGGTGCTAACCCAGTTGGTATTCGTCGTGGGATTGACAAGGCTACACGTGCTGCCGTTGAAGCTTTGAAGAAGATGTCACACGATGTTAAGACGAAGGATGACATTGCGCAAATTGCTTCCATTTCTGCTGATAACAAGGAAGTTGGTAAGCTGATTGCCGATGCCATGGAAAAGGTTGGTAACGATGGTGTTATTACCCTTGAAGATTCTCGTGGTGTTGACACTAGTGTTGACGTCGTTGAAGGGATGAGCTTCGACCGTGGTTACATGTCTCAATACATGGTTACTGACAACGATAAGATGGAAGCCGACCTCGACAATCCTTACGTTCTGATTACTGACAAGAAGATCAGCAACATTCAAGACATTTTGCCACTTCTTCAATCCGTTGTTCAAGAAGGTCGGGCATTGTTAATCATTGCTGATGACATTACCGGTGAAGCTTTGCCAACCCTTGTTTTGAACAAGATTCGTGGTACTTTCAACGTTGTTGCTGTTAAGGCTCCTGGCTTTGGTGACCGTCGTAAGGCTCAATTACAAGATATCGCCGTATTGACTGGTGGTACTGTTATTTCTGATGACTTAGGCATGAACCTGAAGGATGCTACCATTGATCAATTAGGTCAAGCTAACAAGGTTACTGTTACTAAGGACACTACGACGATTGTTGACGGTGCCGGTGCTAAGGAAGCCATTGCTGAACGGGTTGACCAAATCAAGCAAGCTATCTCCAAGGCAACTTCTGACTTTGACAAGGAGAAGTTACAAGAACGTTTGGCAAAGCTTTCTGGCGGTGTTGCCGTTGTTCGTGTCGGTGCTGCTACCGAAACTGAAATGAAGGAAAAGAAGTACCGTATCGAAGACGCCTTGAACGCTACCCGTGCTGCCGTTCAAGAAGGATTCGTTCCTGGTGGCGGGACGGCCTTAGTAAACGTTCTGCCAGCCTTAGATAAGGTTGAAGCTAGTGGCGATGAAGCTACCGGTGTTCAAATCGTTAAGGCTGCATTGGAAGCACCAGTTCGTCAAATCGCCGAAAATGCCGGCGTTGAAGGTTCTGTCATTGTTAACCAATTGAAGAGTGAAAAGCCTGGTATTGGTTACAACGCTGCCGATGGCAAGTTTGAAGACATGGTTGAAGCCGGAATCGTTGACCCAACCAAGGTTACCCGTTCTGCTCTTCAAAATGCTGCCTCAGTTTCCGCATTGCTGCTGACGACTGAAGCTGTTGTCGCTGACAAGCCAGAACCAAAGGATAACCAAGCTCCTGCTGCACCACAAGGCGGTGCCGGCATGGGCGGAATGATGTAATTCTTCCATCATAATTTAAAAACTAACAAGAGGCTGGGAATTAACTCAGCCTCTTTTGTGTTTAATGATAAAGAATCCAGGGAACCTAGTGCGAGAACGGATCGGGGATGCGATCTTCTTTTTACAGATTTCAAGGAGAAAATTGTCGATTCCTATCAACAAGTGCTAAAGTAAGTGGTATGATTAATTATCTATTTTGTAAGATGTGAGGGAGAAAGTAATGGAGAAACTGAAGCAACATAAGATTACCCTGTTTTCAGGAATTATGCTGGCCCTGAATTCACTAATTGGCTCGGGCTGGTTGTTCGGTGCTGGAACGGCGGCAAAAGTTGCCGGCCCAGCGGCAATTATTTCCTGGGTAATAGGGGCAGTGATTATCATTGTAATTGCGTTAACCTATGTTGAGTTAGGGGCAATGTTCCCCCAAAGCGGGGGGATGAGTCGTTATGCTCAATACAGTCATGGCCCCTTCTTGGGATTCATCGCTGCGTGGGCTAACTGGATTTCCCTGATTACGCTTGTCCCGATGGAGGCCGTTGCGTCAGTTCAGTACATGAGTTCGTGGCCGTGGTCATGGGCAAACTGGACACACCAGTTTATGAAGAATGGCAACGTTACTACGTCTGGGCTGTGGGTTGTCTTCC
>CALVFC010000100.1 GCA_944326735.1 uncultured Limosilactobacillus sp.
CCGACCATGCCCCCCATACCGAGGAGGACAAGGCAAACGCTTAAAAAGTGAACAGAAAGCGGTTTTTTACTTTCATTTATCGACTTATTCATCTAGAATAAGAATGACTATTATTACGAATAGATATAGAAAGAGGACCATTTATGACAGCAATGAATATCGTTTACATTTCGATTGAAGGAAATACCCGTTCCTTCCTCACGCGGATGGCCGCATACGCTAAACAGCAACATAGCTTTAACCCCGCTAATCTAGAACTAAACCTGAAGGAAGTTTCGGATCAAACGGAACCAGCTGAGGAAAAGGAACCATTCTTTGTTTTCGTACCAACTTATCTTGACGGTGGTGATGGGGTCACCTCTGGATTCACTGAAGTAATGACCAATTCACTTGGCGAATACGTTGCCTATGATCACAATGCTGACCAATGCATTGGGATTGTCGGTTCAGGTAACCGGAACTTCAATGAACAATATTGCTTAACCGCACGTAAATATGCTAAGCAATTCAATGCCCCATTTCTTGCCGATTATGAACTCCGGGGAACTTCCCAAGATATTCAAGTTATCTACAAGAAGTTAATGGAACGGTGGAACGAGGTTCAAGCAAAGTAATTTAATTTAAGACGTAAAAAGGCAGGGCGATTTGGCCCTGCCTTTTTCATTCTGCATTAGTCTTCTAAGCTACCAGTGACAATGATCCAAGTAATTCCGTACTTATCAATTACCTGGCCCATCTGGCCACCATTCTGGGGTCCAAACGGAATTGTCACCCGTTGCTCATCTGATGAAGAAAGCAACTTAAATAACTCTTTTGCTTCCCCTTCATCATCGTAGAAATCAAGCATAATCGAGATTAATGATGACGCCTGAGGATTAGCCATTGTCGCGTCGGCACAAATCAATTTTTGACCAGCAATTGAAAACGCCCCGCGAAAAGTGGTGTTTTCTAAGTGATCAAGGTTTAAGCCGAGGTCTTCCGCTTGTTGCTGGCTCAATGGTTGATGGTAAAGAATTTTAGCGCCAAAGTTTTGGACATAATAATCCATTGCCTCTTTGGCATTTTCAAATGTTAAATACGGGTATATCTGTGCCGCCATTATTTTCCTCCGAAAAGAATTTCAAAGTAAATTATATTGTTGATTTGTCTTTCCGTCAAACAGGTGTCCTACTTCACCGAATTGGTCATTCCCAAGATCATTTTAAAATGCTATACTAGCTTTACCAAACACATGTTCGGCAGGTGATTTAAATGATCTTACAATCTATTTCCAATCGGCAAGCCGATTCCATGGCAACTCACTTCTTTAAGTATGATTATCACGACCGCGGAATGCTAAAGTGGCAAGGATTCTTCCTATCAGACCACCAGGCAGCCCTCCGCCGGCGTCATGATCGCCATCCGCTGCCACTATCTCCACAAGAACCCCTTACGACCATTTCTACAAAGCTGTTCGATTACTGGCAAAGCAAACAACTGGTAGTTCTGCAGATGAAAACCTTTGACCTTAACCGCCAACCGCTTTCTTATTCGGGAATTATTCGCGGGTTTACTGGTCCTCATGTCTGGTTAGATCAGGATCGTCGGCAGCTAACGCGGTTAGAAATTGATGATATTCGGGCCGTCATCGGAAAAAGTTTTGATCTAGACCATTAATCTTTTTTTCGCGATAATGGTTATCAATACAGATTTCGAGTGGACTGGTCCATTCTGCAGTCAGCGTTATCATTAGGAAAACGTTTACCTTTTTTAATGCATAAAGGGCTTTGAAAGTATATAATTATAACGTTAGAAATTTTTCTGAATATTCAGAGGGAGTGAACATTTTGGCTACAGAAAACAAGGCTTTAATTACTTTATTCGGTGCAACCGGTGATTTAGCTAAGCGGAAGTTATACACTTCATTATTCAAACTTTACCAAAAGGGTTACTTGGCTGACCACTTCGCACTGTTAGGTACTTCACGTCACGAATTAAGTGATGATGAATTTGAAAAGATGGTGCTTGACTCCATCAAGGACATTCCTGCCAAGGATGGCGAAGCAGAAGCATTTGCAAAGCACTTCTTCTACTGCGCACACGATGTTACTAAGCCAGAACACTACGTTAAGTTAAAGGACCGTCTTGCCGAACTCGACAAGCAATTTGGTACGGAAGGCAACCGGCTCTTCTACATGTCAATGGCCCCACAATTCTTTGGTACCATTGCTATCAACTTGAAGAAGCAAGGCTTAATTACTGATGAAGGTTACAACCGTCTGGTTATTGAAAAGCCATTCGGTCGTGACTTCGACTCTGCTAAGAAGCTGAACGATGAATTATCACAAACCTTCGAAGAAAACCAAATCTTCCGGATTGACCACTACCTGGGTAAGGAAATGGTTCAAAACATCCAAGCATTACGGTTTGGTAACCCAATCATCGAAGCTCTCTGGAACAACCGTTACATTGACAACATCCAAGTTACTTTGAGTGAAAAGCTTGGTGTTGAAGAACGTGCCGGCTACTATGACAAGTCCGGTGCCCTTCGTGACATGCTGCAAAACCACATCATGCAAGTGGTTGCTCAATTAGCAATGGAAGAACCTGTTGCCTTCACTGATGACGATGTTCGTGTTGAAAAGATCAAGGCATTACGGAGCTTACGGGTTTACACCCCTTCAGAAGCTGCTGCTAACTTTGTTCGTGGTCAATACGACGCTGGTAACGGTACTAACGCTTACCGGAACGAAGATGGCGTTGACCCTGAATCAGGTACTGAAACCTTCGTTGCTGCTAAGTTAATGTTTGATAACTACCGTTGGTCCGGTGTTCCATTCTACGTTCGGACTGGTAAGAAGTTAGCTGACAAGTTTACGCGGATTGATGTTGTCTTCAAGAAGCCACTCATCGATATCTTCGCTAACCCAGATGCTAAGAACCAAAACTTGGCTTCCAACGTTCTGACTATTTACGTTGAACCTAAGTCTGGCTTTGCCCTTCAATTGAATGCAAAGCACGTTGGTCAAGGTTACACCACTGAACCAGTTGACTTACAATTCTTACAAAGTGACTCTGCTAAGAAGGAATCACCAGAACCATACGAACGTCTTTTCCACGATGCTCTGGAAGGCAACCACACCAACTTTGCTTCATGGGCTGAAATTGCTTATGCTTGGAAGTTCGTTGATGTTATCCGGAACCTTTGGGACATCGAAAAGCCATCATTCCCTAACTACGTACCAGGCTCCATGGGCCCAGCTGCTGCTGACGAATTGTTAGCACGCGATGGTCGTAAGTGGGTTTACCGTTTGAACCGGTAATTTATAAACACAGCTAATTTACAAAGTGATTTACCAAATTCGTGGTGAATCGCTTTTTTGTTTGCCTGAGATAATGCAATGTTATATAATAGATATTGTGAAATGAAACACAATATAAGGAGTGTGTATAATGTCTGATCAAAAAGCGCAAATTGGTGTTGTTGGTTTAGCCGTTATGGGTAAAAATTTGGCCTTAAACATTGAAAGTCGCGGCTTTACGGTTGGTGTTTATAACCGGCACCGTAACCGGACTGATGAAATGATGAAGGACCACAGTGACAAGAAGTTAGTGCCTTCTTACACAATCGAAGACTTTGTTAACTCATTGGAAAAGCCTCGTCGAATCCTGATGATGGTTAAGGCGGGAAAGCCAACCGATGCTGTTATTGATGAACTCTTACCACTATTGGATAAGGGTGATGTCCTGATTGATGGTGGTAACACTAACTTCCACGACACGATGGCACGGAACGCTAAGTTGGACAAGTCCGGCATCAACTTTATTGGCATGGGTGTTTCTGGTGGTGAACTGGGTGCCCTTCACGGTCCATCACTGATGCCTGGTGGTCAAAAGGAAGCTTACGACTTAGTTGCTCCTATCTTGACACAAATTGCTGCGAAGGCAGAAGAAGACGGCAAACCATGTGTTGCCTACATTGGCCCGAATGGTGCTGGTCACTATGTCAAGATGGTCCACAACGGGATTGAATACGGTGACGAAGAGTTAATCGACGAAAGTTACAACATCATGCGGAACGTTTTGAAGATGCCAGTTGATGACATTGCTAAGACCTTCGCTGACTGGAACAAGGGCGAATTAAGCTCATACTTGGTTGACATTACCGCTGATATTCTCACCCGGAAAGATGACTTAGGCGATGACAAGAGTAAGCCAATCGTTGACATGATTCTTGACCGTGGTGCCAACAAGGGTACTGGTAAGTGGAGTTCCGAAACTGCCCTAGATGGTGGTGCTCCACAATCCGTAATTACGGAAGCCGTTTACGCTCGTTACATCTCAATGATGAAGCAAGAACGTGTTCAGGCAAGCAAGGAATTACCTGAAGATACTGAAGCAGTATCAATCGACAATAAGGAAGAGTTGATTGAAAAGATTCGGCAAGCCCTCTACTTCGGTAAGGTAATGAGTTACGCACAAGGATTCGAACAGATGCGGATCGACTCCGAACGGTACGACTGGAACCTTCAATATGGTGAATTAGCCCAGATTTGGCGTGCCGGCTGCATTATTCGTGCCCAATTCTTACAAAACATTACTGATGCCTTTAAGAAGAACCCTGACTTGAAGAACCTGCTCTTCGATGACTACTTCAAAGACGTTGCCAAGAAGTACCAAAAGGCTATTCGTGATGTTGTTGCCCTGTCTGTTAAGGCTGGTGTCCCAGTTCCAGCATTTAGTGCTGCTATTAGCTACTATGACTCATTCCGTTCTGAAGTATTGCCTGCTAACTTACTGCAAGCACAACGGGATTACTTCGGTGCCCACACCTACGAACGGACTGACCGTCCAGGTAACTACCACTACAGCTGGTACGAAGAACAATAATTAATAATTCAACATCCTCTTTCTAAGTTAAATAAGGCCCTGCTGAAGACGTTTGAATGGCGTTTTCAACAGGGCTTTCTTATAATCATCTCTGTATTCAAATCAGGAGAAGGTTTGTTTATGGTAACAATCGCAATTTCTAGTGATAATCACTTGGACGTTAACCGGGTCGACATCCCATCGGCAATGGCTGCCCAGGCGCAATGGTTATTGGACCACCATATTGACTACTACTTTCACGGTGGTGACCTCTTCAATAACTTTGCGAAAACCCGTCAATATTTTGCTGACTTGCAGGCCCGCCTGGGTGATACATGCCGGGTTTTCTACATTGCTGGTAATCATGACATGGTCGCTAATGCCCCATTTGACGTTATTGAACACCTGAACGATCCACGATACCTCCATAACCGGTTTGTTGACCTCGGCAACAGCGGCTACCGGATGGTCGGTAACAATGGTTGGTATGACTACTCCTTCTCGACGTTCCGTAATGACCCGCAGGCAGTTGCGACCTGGAAGCGGGTCTACTGGATTGACAGCCTCATTAAGCAACCAATGACCGATCGGGAACGTATGCAACTGGTCTTGCGACAGGTCAAAGCGCAATTAATAGCTGCTCACCAGGACCATAAAAAGGTCTTTTTACTGACCCACTTTGCACCCCGTCACCAGCTGTTAGCGCCAAAGCCAACGCAAGTGCTGACAAAACGCCAAAACCGTTTTTTTCAGATGATCAATGCAATGATGG
>CALVFC010000101.1 GCA_944326735.1 uncultured Limosilactobacillus sp.
ATTCACCAAAGCGGCGCCGGTCCCACCAGTTACCAAAGTAGATCCGGTAGTGGCCGGTCTGGTACTCTTCATAATAGAAGAATGGGTAGGCCTTCCCCAGGTACTTGATCAGGTTGACACTGAGGTAACTGCTCAATTGGTCAGCCAGGTCATCCACCAGGCTCATCACGCCCTCATCGTTGGGCTGCTGCTCACGGTGTTCAATTTCCTTAGCATAACGTTGATTATCCAATAACCGGTAAACATCGCGGTCCTGGTGCTGGTCGATGGCCCGATCTAATTCCTGAAGGTACTTAACCTTGGTCTCGATCCGACCCTTTATTTCTTGACTAACATCTACGGCCTTATTATCTTGCTTTTCACTTGCCATAAACATTTCTCCTTGTCTGAGTACTAGTTTAATCTTAGCCAACTTTTAGTAAATTTTAAAGAAGCAAATTGACAATTGAGAACTTTCTTAACAAGTTAATCATTCAACATTGTAATCTTTATAATATGAATTATAATATATGTAACAGATATTTTACTTCCGTACGATATCTGTTACCCAACGGAGCGTTTCGAAAAGAGGCGAAGTTATTATGGCACTGAGCAAACAAGAACGTAAGGAAATGGCTCGTAAGGCCATGGAAAAGCGTGGAAACAAGAAGCCTGATGGCTCTGGTTTCGCAAAGCTTGATGAAGAAGCCAAGAAACTGAGTGACTAAGCTTTTTGAAACAATCCAAATTAAAAGAGCAAGCAATTTCGGTTGCTTGCTCTTTTTCTATTGCCTATTTTTGCTGATTTTGGCAGAAATGTTCCAGCCGGTCCATCCCCGCTTTGATCTGGTCCATCGCCGTCGCATAGCTGAACCGCAGGTAGCCCTCGCCACCGGCACCGAAGAAGGTTCCGGCAGTCACGGCCACGTGGGCCTCTTCGGCCAGCTGGTAAATCAGCTTGGTGTCATCCTGGTTCAGGAAGGATGGAATCTTGGTGAAGATGTAGAAGGCCCCCATCGGCCGGGTGCACTTGAAGCCCATCTTCTCTAAGCGAGCCAGCATATAGTCACGCCGTTCAATGTACTGCTTATCCATCGCCGTGATCGCATCCGTGCCCCCGCGCAGGGCCGCCTCGGCTGCATCCTGGGTGAAGGTCGCAATGTCCATCATGATAAAGGAGTGAACCTTGAAGATCTCACTGGTAATGTCCTTCGGCGCACAAAGGTAGCCGATCCGCCACCCGGTCATGGCATAGGACTTTGAGAAGCCGTTGGCCAGGATGGTCTGGTCTGGCAGGGCCTTAGCCATCGAGGCGTATTCACCATCGTAGTTAAGTTCACTGTAAATCTCATCACTGATGGCAAAGATCGGCTTCCCCTTGATCAGGGCAGCCAGGTCATTAAGCTCCTGCTGAGTGTAGACGACCCCGGTTGGGTTGGCCGGGTTGACAAAGATGATAGCTTTGACCCGGTCGCCATACTTGTCGAGGTACTTCTGCAGAAGCGCTGGCGTCAACCGGAAGTCAGTCGCCGAGGTATCGACTTCCACCGCCTTGGCCCCGCCGATGATGGCGTCCGGACCGTAGATGGAGAAGGTCGGCGTCGGCACCAGGACCACGTCGCCGGGGTTAGTAACGGCGGTAATGGCCGCGTACGCCCCCTCGGTGACCCCGTTCGTGATCAGGATCTCGGTTTGCGGATCGTAGTGCAGGCCGTAGCGTTCAGCCAAATTGTCGGACACCGCCTGCAATAGGCTGGCCGTTCCCCGTTGCGGCGCATAGTGGGTCCGGTTGTTTTCAAGGGCCCGGATTCCCGCCTGCTTAACATATTCCGGGGTATCAAAGTCCGGTTCCCCAAGAGTGAACTTGATCACGTCTGGAATCTTAGAAACAAACGTTGAGAAGTCAAAAAGCTTCAGCGTCGGTACATCGTTTAGCGTGGCACGCATATGCTTGCTCATTTCAACCATTAATTATCATGTCCCTTCTTGAAAAATGATGTCACGTTAACTATAGCCTACCTGATTTGTGCAATAGTGGTCAAGCCATTTCACAACAAAAGCCGGACGGTCATCCCGTCCGGCTTTATTCATAACATTTACTTGAATGCGGCAATCATCCGGTCAAGCAATTCAATATCGGTCTTGCGTGAGTAAATGTCCATGATCTCGAAGATCTGTGGAGCAGAGGTAGCCCCAGTGAAGGCCAGGTTCAATGGGAAGTAGAGGTACCGACCTTTGATGCCAGTTTCCTTGCCAACTTCCTTGATAGCTTGGCTGTAATCGAGGTCGTCGCCACCGTTGACCAGCTTGTCTTTCAGACCGCTCAGAACGGCGAGTACGTCGTCGTTGTTGAAGTCTTCATTGTCAACCAGTTGGTCGTAGTTGAAGTGTTCGTCCAGAACATTGTAGTAGCTCCAAGCATATTCCATCACTTCAAGCAGCTTGTTGACGTCCCGCTGGTGAACGTGGATCGTCTTCTTGATGATATCACGGAGGCCATCTTCTGGAATGCTCTGCAGGCGCTTTGCTTCCTCAGTTTCGCCTTCCTTGACCAGTTCCATCGTCCGGTCGGTCAGTTCATCAACTGACATCTGCTTGATGTATTGGGCGTTCATCCAGTCCAGCTTCTTTTGGTCGAAGTAGGCTGGAGCCTTGGACATCCGGTCAGGATCGTAAACCTTGATCAGCTCATCCTTGGAGTAGATTTCCCGCTCGCCCTTTGGAGACCAGCCCAGGAATGCGATGAAGTTGAAGATAGCTTCGTGAAGGTAACCGTGCCGCTTGTATTCACTGATAAACTGCAGGGTATCCTTGTCCCGCTTACTCAGCTTCTTCCGGGTCTTCGGGTTGAAGATCAATGGAATGTGGCAGAAGGTTGGGTGCTCCCAGCCCAGCGCTTCATAGATCGCAATCTGCTTTGGCGTGTTGGAAATGTGGTCGGCACCACGCAGGACATGGGTAATGTCCATGGAGTGGTCGTCGACAACAACGGCAAAGTTGTAGGTTGGCATCCCATCACTCTTTTCAATGATGAAGTCGCCACCGAGGTTGTCAGAGTTGAAGGAAACGTGACCCCGGGCAATGTCATCCCATTCGTAGTCATGGTTCTTTGGGAAGTGGAAGCGGATGGTTGGCTTGAGTCCCTTAGCTTCAGCCGCCTTCTGATCCTCTTCACTCCGGCCGTACCAACGGCCATCGTAGTGCGGCGCTTCCTTGTTGGCACGCTGACGTTCCCGCATCTCCTGCAGTTCTTCCTCAGTCGTGTAGTCCTTGTAGGCAATCCCCTTGTCCAACAGTTCTTGGATGTACTTGTGGTAGATTCCCTTGGCGTTCCGTTCGCTTTGCCGGTAAGGTGCGTACTTTGGATTTGGCTTGTTTGGACCTTCATCCCAGTCGATTCCTAACCAGTGCAGGTTTTTCCGCTGACTGGCTTCACCGTCTTTAACGTTCCGCTTAGTGTCGGTATCTTCAATCCGCAGTACCATCGTACCGTTGAAGTGCCGTGCAAATAAGTAGTTAAACAATGCTGATTGGGCATTTCCAATATGCAGGAAACCAGTTGGACTTGGTGCATACCGAACTCTGACCTTTTGATCCATTTTATCTCGATTCTCCTTTAGTAACTAATTAACAGCAAAAAGCCGCTATTACAACAAGTATAATTGTATCTGAATGTCGGCATTTGTCAATTGACAGCAAGAAAAAGCTGAAAAGCAGCTTGGGGGCCGCCTTCCCAGCTTTTTACTCACGATTCAATTGAATTTAGTACTTTTCCATGTACTGTTGCCGTTCCCAGTCGGATACGTGCTGACGGTAGCCGTCGTATTCCCACGTCTTGGCTTCCATGAAGCTCTTGTAGAGGTGTTCACCCATGGAGCCCTTGATGACGTCATCGGCGGCCAGGTCCTTCAGAGCATTGTGCAGGGTGTCAGGCAGGTTGACGATTCCTTTTTCCTGCCGTTCTGCCAGGCTCATCTGGTAGATGTTTTCGTCGATGTTGTGAACTGGTGGCAGGTCGTTGCGCAGACCGTCCAGGCCGGCTTCCAGGACACTGGCAATTGCCAGGTACGGGTTAGCGGATGGATCAGCTGACCGCAGTTCCAGCCGGGTCCCCATGCCGCGGTCGTTTGGAATCCGGACTAGGGGTGACCGGTTGGAAGTGGACCAGGCAACGTAGACTGGGGCTTCGTAGCCAGGAACCAACCGCTTGTAGGAGTTAACGATTGGATCACAGATTGCAGTGAAGCTCCGGGCGTGCTTCATCAAACCGCCCAGGAAGTGGTAAGCGGTCTGGGAAAGCTGGTTCTTATCATCCTTGTCGTAGAAGGCGTTGTGACCTTCCTGATCAAACAGGGACATGTTCAGGTGCATCCCGGAACCGTTGATCCCTGACAGCGGCTTTGGCATGAAGGTGGCGTGGAGGCCGTACTTCTTGGCAATGGTCTTAACCACCAGCTTGAAAGTTTGGATGTTGTCGGCAGCTTCTAAGGCGTCGGCGTACTTGAAGTCAACTTCGTGTTGGCCCGGAGCAACTTCGTGGTGGGCTGCTTCAACGTCAAAGCCCATCTTTTCCAGGGCTAAAACGATATCGCGCCGGCAGTCTTCACCCCGGTCAGCGGGTTCCATGTCAAAGTAGTTTTCCTGGTCGTTAACCTTGGTGGTTGGGTTGCCATTTTCATCAAGCTTGAAAAGGAAGAATTCTGGTTCCGGTCCAATGTTGAAGTCCTTGAAGCCGAGAGCCCGCATATCCTTCAAGACCCGCTTCAGGTTGTTCCGCGGATCACCGGAAAATGGGGTGCCGTCGGTGTTGTGGACACTGCAGATGACCCGGGCCACCTTACCGTGTTCTGCCCCCCATGGGAAGGTCAACCAGGTGGACATGTCTGGGTACAGGTACATGTCACTCTCTTCGATCCGGACAAAGCCATCGATGGATGAGCCATCAAACATGATCTTGTTGTCCAGCAACTTATCCAGTTGACTTACCGGCAGGTCAACACTCTTGATCGTCCCCAGCAAGTCGGTGAACATTACCCGCAAGAAACGAATGTCTTCATCTTTCACCATTTGACGAACTTCATCTTTTGTATATTCTCGCTTAGCCATTAAAATTCATTCCCTTTCAGTAAAAAGCCAGTTACGCTAAAGTATGATGGTGACCATGGTCTTAATTTTATTAAGTCCCGTCTGCAAGCGGCGATACCCGAACAATCATTTTTGGAATAGACCAATAAACATTAAATGTTCGTAAAATCAGTCCACAATTACCTTTTCAATACGTTTTTAAGGATACCAATCCGCCCTGAACAAGTCAATTAATATCGAAATTTTAAGATAATTAAAATCTTTTTGCCCGATCGACTTTACTTAATTAACCATGACTGGACCAATTCGTTAATTTGTTCAGGCTGATCTTTACCACTGACCAGGTCAAACCAGTGGACATCCATCTTGTTGCGGAACCAGGTCAGTTGGCGCTTGGCATAGTGGCGCGAATCCTGCTTAACCTTGCGAACTGCCATGGCCAGGTAAATCTCCCA
>CALVFC010000102.1 GCA_944326735.1 uncultured Limosilactobacillus sp.
ATCTTTACTCCTGAGTATCCTTGACCAGCAGCCCGGTTTGCCAATCGTTCAAAATCAGCTGGTTTGGTGACGTACCGTGAAAACGGCCCCCAACCATATTCCAGGTGACTGGCGTAAGCCCGCATGTGCTGATTAACCTGACCACCCAGTAATTGGTATACGGGTACATTAAAATGTTTACCCTTCAGGTCCCAGAGGGCAATATCAATCGCACTAACTGCGGAGTAAAAGATTACGCCACCGCCCTTGGCCCAAAAGGTATGCTCGTAAAAATCACGGTTAATCGCATTAATATTCAAGGCATCATGGCCGATGATCCGGTGTGCGAGTTCCTGCAGGACACCGATCGTCCCTTGATAGCCAGTACCATATGCGACTCCTGCTTCACCATAACCAAACTGACCATCATCAATATTGATCCGCACACAAACTGGATGCCACCACTTCGTCAGGCCGGACCAGTTCAGTTTGATAATATCGACACTCGTGATCTTCATCCTAGTCACCCTTTACTGATAGCGGAACCTTGAAGTACTTAATGTGCTTGTTAGTTGGCTTCTTAGAAACATCGTTGTCATAGTACTTCAGCATGATCTTGCTGAGCGTACCGTCCTTTCGCATTGCAGTGAGTTGCTTATTAATTTCTTTCTGGAGTTTAGTATCCTTCTTATTAATCAGGAAACCAATCCCCTTCCCCATAAGGTTGGTCCGGTAATACAAACCCTTTGCCATTGCCACACCTTTTACTGGGGTCTTCTTAACGTTCATTTTGAGTCCATTATAGTCGTTGGGGATGAAGTCAACCTTACCGTTAGCAACGTCGTTAATCAAGCCACTGGCGTTATCATAGTTGACCAGCTTGGCGCCCATATACTGCGCCCACTTCTGGTTCAACGTGCCCGCTTCACCAGCAGACCGTTTACCCTTGATGTCTTTCCAAGTATGAATGCCCGATTGATCACCAGCCCGAACTAGCAATCCACCGTAGGAGTACTTATATGGCTTGGAGAATAGGTATTTATTTTTATAAATTGGCGATAAATTGAAGTTACCAGCCGCAATATCAGCCTTTCCAGAGGAGACCGCGGTTAATTCACCATCAACATTGAGTTGTTTAAAGACCACTTTCCGGTGAAGCCGTTTCCCGACTTCCTTAGCAATATCAACTTCATATCCAGTTAACTTATTGGTCTTGGGATCATGAAATGACGATGCATACATATCTCCTGGGGTTGCCACCACCAGTTTTTTACTTCCTTGAACACCATCCGCGCGGTTATTGCCACAACCGGTCAACCCGATTGACAATAGGCCTAGCAGACCAACTCCTAATAATGCTTTCCATCGCAAACGCAACTGTATCGCTTTCTTTCTATTGTAATTATTCTTATTCTAGTTCTCTTGAAAGCGTTTTTAAATGAATTAGTGGTCATTTATTGAAATAGTGTTAATTATTAAGCCTGGAAATAAGCATCATCAGAAATGTTTTTCATTTTTTATCTGTCGAAATAGTATTCCTTGCCCACAAAGACTGATACAATGGTAATTGATAAATATTTTAAAGGCTTAGGTGACTATATAATATGAATAGTTTGATCAGTTCTAATTGGTTTCAACTAATTATTATTATCCTTATTCTGTTGTTAGCTGCTCTGTTTACCCTGCTTGAATACTCTGTCGTTAAAGTACGGCCAAGTGAATTAAAGGAACTCAAGCAGACCCGCAAAGTTAAGCGGGCAGAGCACATGGTTGGTAATTTGAATGAATACCTGTCTACAGCACAGGTTGGGGTTACCATGACTTCCCTGATCTTAGGGTGGATTGGTGACCAGTACATTACCAACTTATTAATGAAGATTTCAGTAGTTCCGGCAAATGTTCGTGAAATCATTTCACCAATTCTTGGTGTGCTGATCTTCACCTTCTTCCACGCTGTCTTTACTGACTTGGTACCAAAGAACATGGCAATTGACCGCCCAGTGCCAATTCTCTTATCGATTGTCCACCCAATCCAGTTCTTCCATACCATCTTCTACCCATTCGTGTGGTTATTTGCGGTAACCGCCGCCTGGATTACCAAGCTCTTGGGTTACAATGTTCAACCAGAAGAAGATACGTATTCACAGAACGAAATTATGACCTTGTCACGGCAGTCAGAAAAGGCCGGTGAAATGGATAAGGCAGATGTGCTGTTCATGCAGCGGGCCTTCGAAATGAATGACAAGGTTGCCGAAGATATTATGGTCGACCGGACACAATTAACGGTGATTGACATTCAAGCAACGATTGCCGATGCTGCCCAACTATACTTCGAAAAGAAGTTCACCCGGTTCCCAGTTGTTGCAAATAACGATAAGGACCACATCCTAGGTTACATCTTTGCCTATGACATCATGCGGCAAAACCAGATTAATCCTAAGGCTTCTATTCGGACAATTATGCGGAAGATCCCAATCGTTTACGAGAACGAACAGCTTACCAATGTGCTGAAGCAAATGATGACTAAGCAAGTTCCAATCGTCGTTGTTCAGGATGAATACGGTGGTACTTCTGGTATCATTACCGATAAAGATATCTACGAAGAGTTGTTCGGTACCGTTGGCGAAGAAATTGATCACGCTACTTCTGACATGATCGAAAAGCAAGATTCTGATAGCAAAGGTAACCCCACTTATGAAGTTTCCGGTAAGATGCCGCTTGATGATTTTGAACGGTACTTCAATACGAAGATTGACCAGTTTGAAAACTCTGAAGTAACCACCTTGACTGGTTTCTTCCTTGAACGGCAATACGATCTCAAGGTTGGTAAACCAATTCGGGTCGATAACTTCTCCTTCATTCCGTTAGACCTGCAAAATGCTTACGTAAATAAGTTCCGCGTTATTTACATCAAGCCAAAGAAACCGGCTAAGGATACGAATAAAAAAGATGATAATAAGTAACGAGGACAAATAAAGGACCTCACGGGAATTACTCGTGAGGTCCTTTTAGTTACTGATCAACTGTGAGCATTTTATCAATTAGCGGCTGTGGATCAATATCAGCAAAATTATTGCGTAGATCCATATCGTCAAAAGCCTGCGTTAACACGGATTTATTTAATGGACAACCAATCAAATGCTGTTCCAAAGGTTTCAAATCATTAATCGCCATTAAGAAGTCACCGTACAACTTGGCGGCAGTGATCCTGTGCTGGTGAACATCAAAGCTAATGGCTACGGTTCCAATCCCCTTGTAGTAGTGGTCAAAGTAGTATTGGTGAACATTACCACCCATGATCCACTGCTTAGATCCATACTTGTCCCGGGCAATGGCTTCTAGACGTTGCCATTCAGCTGTCGTAAGTTCTTCTCGGCGGTAGTGTTCTTGGCCGCCATGTTCAGCAATGGCATTATGCAGAATCCGGCTTTGCAGTTCAGGAAGGGTCAGGTTGGCATAATTCCCCTTAAGGTACGGGCGTAAGTTGGTAATGCGACTATGAACGGATTTCACCCCATTATCCTTGAGCTTAGTAATGTTCGGGGTGATCGCCTTACTAGCCTTGTTCAGATCGACATCCACCATCAGTGTTCCGCCATAGGTTACCCGATCACCGCTCTTTGAAAAAGCCATCCCCGAGAACTTATGACCATCCACCGTCAAATCATTCCGCCCCGTTTGTTGAACATCGACGTCCATGTCTCGCAACGTTTTAATAATTGGTGCCGCATAGGAATCAAAGTGCGGGTTGCGCACCTGGTTAGACGTGTCAATGTAAACATAGGTGAGGTCGCCCTGGTCAACGTAAACGGCTCCGCCACCAGGTTGACGCCGAACCAACTGAATACCTTCTTGTCTGAGATATGGAAGGTTAACTTCCTGGTAAACATTCTGATAACGGCCGACGTTAACAACTGGCGTTTGTGGAGAATAAAAGTAAAGTAAAACGTCATCACTTAGCCGTTTACAAGTATCCAAAAAGTCTGGCAACGCCAGAATCACGAAGAAATTCTTCATGTAGCGTTGGCCATTGCTTAAGTCCAAATAAATCATTGATTGTTATGCCTCTTCATTGTTAAAAGCGAGGGCTAATAATTTGGCCTGGGCGCTTTCCAGTTGGTCGGCCGACAAATTCAGATACTCTTTAACAACCCGGTCATCGGCATGAATGGTGTCCACGAGGAAATCATGAATACTGGTGATGCTGACGCCCGCATGACGCAGGTGTTGAACAGTCATTGTTACTGCTAACCGTTCCACTTGGGCAGCAGATAGTGAGGCAGGTGCCACTTCCACAACGCCTTGATAATAACCAGCCATAAATGTTTGATTCATCATAAGTCCCCCTCTTAGATTGATTTCTATCTTTATTATAGGACGAAAAGACCAGTCCCGGCAGCAAAAAGTTCTGAACCAATTAACTGCAAGTGTTCATAAAGTACTAAAGTATGAATAATCTGTGACTAGCACCATAAGGAACCATAACATCGGTAATAGAATGGGTCCATTTATAGCGGACCTATGTTAAAGTTTAAACATCGTAAGATACTACCAGGCACATCACGAAAGGAGTGATGCGACATGGCAGCATGGAAGAAATGGTTTGTGACCATTGGCATGTTGTTACAAGGATTAATTGGTGGAGCGATCATTATGCTCTGGGCGTTTAGAAGCGAAACCTGGGCGCAGCAAATCGATAATTGGCTGTACTCAGAATACGGGCAATATACCATTTTGGCCTTGTCCGGCTACCTGATCTTCACTGCCCTACTGACCCTTGGCATCGCCATTTTCCGACCAACAACCAGTCGGCAATTAACCATTGCCAAGGATGGCGCCAGTCATTTACGGATTGACCGCGCCGCTGTTGAAAATAGTGTTCGGCATTCAATTGCTCATCACGAGATTTACAATCCCCAGACGAAAGTTAAGTTACTTAAGAATCGTCAAATGGCCGATGTTCAGGTTGAGGGGATGATGTCCTCCAGAACTAACTTGAACTTGTTGCAATCTGACATTCAATCAGAAATTGCTAACAACTTGGAAAACAACTACGCGATTGGTTTGCGTAAACTGAAGGTTAACCTGAAGCCTTACAATCACCATGATACCGTCGCCGTTGTCTAAAGGAGGCTGTTACTCATGAAGTTAACACTCATTGGCGCAATCACTGGACTCGTTATCAGTATCTCCTGGTTAATCTGGGGATTCTGGTCCATGATCGGCATTCTACTCGCAACACTGATTTTTTCCACCATCGGTTTCATCTTAGACACACTGGGCTTCTCCATTAGGAAATGGACTAGCCGACTTACTGCACGACTCAGTCAATAAGAACAAGGAGGTTCTATCATGACTACCAATACTACTCCTGAAACAAAGATTGACCAACAGTTAACGTTTGATGACCATGTAATCGAGAAAATTGCCGGGATTACCGCTAGTAAGGTACCAGGAATTCTCTCACTCGATGGC
>CALVFC010000103.1 GCA_944326735.1 uncultured Limosilactobacillus sp.
AGTTTTGTTGTGCGGTAAGTTCACTCTACTTACGAGCCACTTCACTGCTTTAATGTACGTGTTTAATGATTAGATCGTCAAGCGATGTTCTGCTACATAGTCGAAATGTGGGCAGCAGATTTTTCTAATGCTACCGAGTCGAAACGTGCTCAGAAGTTTTTTAATGCAACCGTCTCAAAACGTGCTCGCCGGGAAGGACTAGTAGCTAATTACAGACAGACACTTGACGTGCTCTGCACGCCAAGCACTGTCTTAGGTTAGCCATACGTCCTTCTGATCCGGCCCGCACTCTGTTACTTTGCCACCACATTCACAATCTTATTCGGCACAACAATGACCTTCTTGATATCCTTGCCATCCGTAAACTTCTTAACGTGTTCATCGGCCAACGCAATCTTTTCTGCTTCTGCCCGATCAATATCCTTAGCCATCTTAATCTTGGCCCGGAGCTTACCGTTGACTTGGATAATCATTTCAACTTCATCTTCAACCAAAGCCTTTGGATCATAAGTTGGCCATGGTTGGTAAGCAATCGTGTCAGAAACGTTGAATTGTGACCACAGTTCTTCGGCCACGTGTGGAATAACTGGAGAAATCATCTTAACGAAGCCTTCCATGTATTCCACTGGTAAGTCATCAGCCTTGAAGGCTTCATTGACGAAGACCATCAGTTGAGAAATAGCGGTGTTAAAATGCATCCGTTCGTAGTCTTCCGTTACCTTCTTAACGGTTTCGTTGTAAACCTTAGTCAGCTTACCATCGTTGAAGGTTGAAACCCGGTCACGCAGGTGGTTGTTGTCATCCATTAACAGCCGCCATACCCGTTGGATCCACTTGTAGGAACCATGCAGGCCCTTTTCGTCCCATGGCACTGATTCGGTCAGTGGTCCCATGAACATTTCGTAAAGACGAAGCGTATCGGCACCGTACTTTTCAACAATATCGTCGGGGTTAACAACGTTTCCCTTGGACTTGGACATCTTTTCATGGTTAGCACCGAGGATCATCCCCTGGTTAACTAACTTCATAAACGGTTCCTTGGTTGGAACTAATCCCAAGTCATAGAGGACCTTGTGCCAGAACCGGGCATACAGCAAGTGCAGAACGGCGTGTTCAGCACCACCAACGTACAAGTCAACTGGTGACCAGTAATCAAGGGCTTCCTTAGAAGCAAATTCCTTGTCGTTGTGTGGATCAGTGTACCGTAACCAATACCATGATGAACCAGCCCATTGTGGCATGGTGTTGGTTTCACGCAAGCCGTGACGGCCTTGGTCATCATAAACGTTGACCCAGTCCTTAACGTTAGCTAATGGGCTTTCACCGGTCCCAGATGGTTCGATGTTGTCAGTGTCAGGAAGCTTCAGTGGCAATTCATCTTCAGGAACCAGGGTTGTCCGTCCGTCATCCCAGTGAATAACAGGGATTGGTTCACCCCAGTAACGTTGCCGACTGAAGATCCAGTCACGAAGACGGTAGTTAACCTTCTTGTGACCAACCTTGTGTTCAGTCAGCCAGTCAATCATTTTGGCCTTGGCATCGGCAATGTTTAAGCCGTCCAGGAAGCCCGAGTTGATGTGCTTACCATCACCATCAAAGGCGCCTTCGGAAATGTCTGCACCTTCAATAATTGGCTTGATTGGCAGGTCAAACTTCTTCGCAAAGTCATAATCACGTTGGTCACCGGATGGTACCGCCATGACTGCACCAGTACCGTATGAGGCCAGCACGTAATCTGAAATCCAAATTGGCAGCTTTTCACCATTGACGGGGTTGATAACGTAAGAACCGGTGAATACCCCGGTCTTGTCCTTGTTTAAGTCCGTCCGTTCAAGGTCGGAACGACGAGAAGCTTCTTCTTGGTACTTCTTAACTTCGTCCTTGTGTTCTGGCGTGGTTAATTGGTCAACCAATTTTTGTTCCGGTGCCAAGACAACGTATGAAGCACCGAATAAGGTATCAGCACGGGTCGTGAAGACTTCAATCTTCGTATCTTCATCGCCAGCGACTGGGAAGAAGACGGAAGCCCCTTCGGACCGGCCAATCCAGTTCCGTTGCATTTCCTTAACGCTTTCTGGCCAATCAACTAAGTCCAAGTCGTCGATCAGACGGTCAGCATAAGCAGTGATCTTTAGAACCCATTGCTTCATTGGTTTCCGGTAAACTGGGTAACCACCACGCTTAGTCTTACCGTCTTCCACTTCTTCGTTGGCCACAACGGTTCCGCCCATGAAGTCAGGAGCCCAGTTAACCATGATTTCACTTTCGTAAGCTAAGCCCTTCTTGTACAGTTGTTCGAAAATCCATTGTGTCCACTTGTAGTACTTTGGATCAGTCGTATTAACTTCCCGATCCCAATCATAGGAGAAACCGAGTGATTGGATTTGGTCGCGGAAGTGGTTGATGTTTTGGTTAGTAAAGCCCTTGGGGTTGTGACCAGTCTTTAATGCGTATTGTTCAGCTGGTAAACCAAATGCATCCCAGCCCATTGGGTGTAAGACGTTAAAGCCTTCCATCCGCTTCAAACGCGCCATAACGTCCGTAGCGGTATATCCTTCAGGGTGACCAACATGCAGTCCTTGACCTGATGGATATGGGAACATGTCCAATGCATAATACTTCTTTTGGTCATGATTAATCTCGGCCTTAAAGGTCTTATTCTTCTTCCAGTAACGTTGCCACTTTTTTTCAATGGCAGTGTGATCGTATGCCATACCAATACTCCTTTTTGAAATCTACAACTTTTTTCTAACCAAACAAAAAAGTCCTGTAGATGCAACACATCTACAGGACGAAACTAGCCGCGGTACCACCCGTATTCTACGTTAAAACGTAGCTCTTGACTCCTTAACGCGGAAAACGTCAACACCTACTCGGTTCAGCGTTGCTCATTATGAGGTGAGTTCACTCAATCAACTGCCCACATTCACAGCACCATGTGGTCTCTGAAGCACCGATTAAGTTACTAGTCCTCGTTCGATTAGATATTAATGAGAATATAACAAATTTTGCGGCCATTTGCAAGAATAAGCTCCGGTGATTTGCTACAATTGAGGATGTTTAAGGAGTTGTCTTATGAAAATATCAATTACAAGGTTCTGGTGGTGGACCAGCTTAATCGTCTTTATCTTGTTGATTTGCTGGCAACTGGGCGCACCAGAAAGCGCCTATCATTTTGACCAGTCGATCCGTTTAATCGTTAACGCTCACCGCAGTGCCATTCAAACTGTCTGGTGGACGCACCTGACCAAGTTCTATAACTTTGGCTGGGCATGTGTCTGGATTCTGTTAACAATTAGTGCGGCCTGGTGGCTTGTTAACCGCCTCTTCTTCGCCCAGATCTTCTTTACCATTCTCGGCGGATTGTTTTTCAACCGCTTCATCAAGGAAATTGTCAAACGCCCCCGTCCGGACAGCAATGTCCTGATGCATTACCTGGGCTATAGTTTCCCGTCTGGCCATTCCAGTACCGTCGCCTTAGTGGGTGGTTCACTCATTCTCTTAACCTGGCGAGTTTGCAAACGTGCCAACGTGAAGTGGTTACTAACTTTCCTCTGGATCCTAATGATCCTATTGGTTGGTTATTCGCGGATCTACGTGGGCGCTCATTTTCCAACTGACGTCCTCGGCGGCTGGTCCCTCGGTATTTGGGTTGTCACTACTTTTGACTGGCTGTGGCGTCGCTATTTCCACCAGCAATCGTGACGTTGCTATCCTGGGCGTCATTGTAGCGTGCTAACAGGATTTGCTGGTACTTGTCCTTAATTACATTTTCAATGTCTGTGTCATTGATCTGGGGATGGTCCTTCCGAATCTGGTCTAACACCTTTTTATCCAAACTGTATTCCGGCTTGGCAGGTGTCTGGTCACTAAAGAATGCCATCGTTTGATCATAATCCAAGGTTGTTAACTGTCGCTCTGTCCGGTCAGCATCCGGCTGGTGCAACACGTCAGCCTGGTCTTTTAGATCTTCACGAAAGCCATTTTCGTCATATTGGTATTGATCGTCTGCCATTATCTTTCCTCCATTAGTCGAAAAGAGCTCAGTTGTTTCTGAATAAGAACGACTGAGCTCTATTTATTTAGCCTAAAATTTGCTTTAATTCGTCAACCTTGTCCAGGTGTTCCCATGGCAGGTCAATATCGGTCCGGCCAAAGTGACCATAAGCAGCGGTTTGTTCGTAAATTGGCCGCTTCAGGTCTAACATCTTGATAATTCCGGCTGGCCGTAAATCAAAGACCTTCCGAACAGCAGCGATCAGTTCAGCTTCACTCTTCGTACCAGTACCGTAAGTATCAATTGAAATGGAAACTGGTTCAGCCACCCCAATAGCATAAGCAACTTGGATTTCAAGCTTCTTGGCATAGCCAGCAGCAACCAAGTTCTTGGCAATGTAGCGAGCGGCATATGAAGCAGAACGGTCAACCTTAGTAGCATCCTTACCAGAGAAGGCCCCACCACCATGGTGAGCAGCCCCACCGTAAGTATCAACGATGATCTTCCGACCGGTCAAACCAGCATCCCCTTGTGGGCCACCGATAACGAAGCGGCCAGTTGGGTTGATGAAGTACTTGGTTTGGTCGTCCAAGTACTCGGCTGGGATGACCGCTTTAATAACTTGTTCCTTAACGTCCTTCTTGATTTGGTCAAGAGAAACATCAGGGTCGTGTTGGGTACTCAGAACAACGGTGTCCACCCGTAATGGTTGGTCGTTTTCATCGTATTCAACAGTCACTTCGGCCTTAGCGTCTGGACGGAGGTAAGGAATGGTGTTGTCCTTACGTAACTTAGCAATCCGTTGCATTAACTTGTGTGACAATACCAAAGTTAATGGCATGTATTCTGGTGTTTCGTCAGTTGCGTAACCAAACATCAATCCTTGGTCACCAGCACCGATCTTATCAAGTGGATCCTCGTCCCCTTCACGGGTTTCAAGAGAATCATCAACCCCCTGCGCAATGTCAGGTGATTGCTCGTCAATGGCCGTGATTACGGCACAGTTATCAGCATCAAAGCCGTACTTACCATCGGTGTAGCCAATCCGGCGAATTGTATCACGGACAATTTGTTGAATGTTGACGTAGGCCTTAGTGGATACTTCACCAAAGACTAATACCAACCCAGTCGTCACAGAAGTTTCGACGGCAACCCGGGAATCTGGATCTTGTTTCAACATTGCATCCAGGATAGCATCACTAATTTGGTCAGCGATCTTATCTGGGTGACCTTCTGAAACGGATTCAGACGTAAATAAATGTTTTTCTACCATGTGATTTAATTCCCCCATACTGAGTTCTAGAAACGATTTATGTGGTTACAAGGCATCTTCACATTGCTGTGAATCCTATCGGGAATTTGCTTCATAACGAGAACCATCTTAGCATATTTTATCCTCCGCATTCAATCAAAAGTCAAAAACTCT
>CALVFC010000104.1 GCA_944326735.1 uncultured Limosilactobacillus sp.
GTTCCCAGGTCTCATTAAACATTGTAAAAATACGGAAAGCTCCTAGCATTCATTTTATCGAATACTAGGAGCTTTTGTTGTATTTATGGGGAAGCCTCAATTATCAGTAAAACATTACTGGATACTGTTTAGTCATTGTGTGAAACAGTTGCGTTTTGTGGTAGTTTACCAGACCAATCTTGGTAGTGAATTTGATCGCTACCGCTGATGGTTTGCCGGTCCATCCCGTCACTGTCGACATGGTGAGTAATTCCCTTATCATCAGTCCAGCTGGCTACATCGCCAAGTCCCAACTGAATCTCTTGGGAACTTTGGCTTTGGTGTTTAGTAACCGAAGGGGTAGTAACAACTGTATTTACCTTTGAGGTATTAGTTTGGCTGCTTGAAGAAGCAACATTTGCCTTATCTGAATGACCACTAACGTTGGAACTAGTAGTGGAGTGATCAACAGCGTTAGAACTAGTTATTGCTGAAACATTATTACTTTGACTAGCTTTGGTATTAGCGTTTTCTGTTACCAAAGCGGAGTGCTGTGCTGAATGATTCTTATGCTCATCCTTAGTAGCACTTTTTTCATTCTTGTTAGTAACCTTAGTACTAGTTGCTTCATTGACCTTATGGGTGCTTGTGGCAGAACTAGTAGCACAACCAGCTAATCCTAGCGAAAGCATAATAACTAATGAACTAGTAAGAAACCTCTTATTAAAAATACTCATAATTGAAAGCACCCCTTCCATAGCGTTAATATTTCTTTTGACTCTTATATTGTAACACAGTTGAAATATTTATGTAATGTTATCGAAATTTTTTATTAATATGAGTGAAATAAAAAGTTTTAGTAGGCTCAGGAATAGCAGCTATCTTTTACCGTTGAATGGGCTTATGATATTAAAGAACTAATTAATTTTTAAGGGTGGAGTATATGTCTAGTCAAAAATTTTACCATTGGTTATTTTGGCCGCTGGTTCTACTTGTTGTTGTCACGTTAATCTTTGTCTGCACTAAGATTCAATTTATTTTCAAACCCTTTCTGACCTTTATTTCGGTAGTCTTTGTACCACTGATTCTATCAGGCTTTTTGTATTATATGTTGAATCCAATCCTCAAGTTGATGATGAAGATTAGGATTGGTCGCTTCCATTTTAATAAGGGAGTTGCAAGTTTACTCCTGGTAGCCTTATTAATTCTGATTATCGTTGGGGGACTGGTAATCCTAATTCCACCAGTAGTCAAGGAAATTACGAGCTTAGTGACTCACCTACCACAGACTGCCACGGGGATTCAGCGCCTATTAAATAACACGATTCAACACTCACCATTCAAGAATGTTGACCTGAACGCATATTATCGGCAATTTGATCACCAACTCGCTAAGTATGCGCAGATTGTCTTGAAAGGATTATCATCACGAGTCGGTGATATTATTGGAATGGTCACTAATGTTACTGTTGTTACCATTACAGTCCCAGTCATGCTTTTTTACATGCTTAAGGATGGTTCTAAGCTTGGTCCTAGTGTGCAAAAGTGGTTGTCTCCACATCACGCTAAAGAGGTTGCCCAATTACTCACCAAAATGAATGATACCCTGTCTTCATATATTTCTGGACAGGTAATTGAATGCCTCTTCGTAGGAGTTTTTACTTCGATCGGTTATCTAATTATCAAGCAACCAATGGCATTGGTTCTCGGAATTGTTGCGGGATTGTGTAATATTATTCCATATATTGGTCCCTACATTGGAATTGCTCCGGCACTATTTGTTTCGCTGACGATGGCACCTAAAAAGTTGATTCCAGTAATCATTGTTGTCCTGATTGTTCAACAGATTGATGGTAATATTGTCTATCCGAATATTATCGGGCGTAGTCTTAAGATCCATCCATTGACGATCATTTTACTTTTGTTGGCGGCTGGACACATTGCTGGAATTGCTGGGATGATCCTTTGTATTCCTGCTTATGCGATTGTTAAAACTGTTTGTGAGTACTTCTTCGATATCTATCGAATTGAGCACCCGGTTGATGATCAGTCGGTATCAGAGTAAATAGAGGCCCTAGTCGGTCGCTAATTATTAGTGACTGACCAGGGCCTTTTGTAATTCGGGTGATGAGGTGTTATTCGTCTTCTTCAATTTTAACGTAATTTCCAGAAACAAATTGTTTAGGGCCAATTTCATACCAAGTTAGCTGTTCGTTATCGCTTAGCTTATTCGTAAGGGTTACTTCCTGACCATCATCAACTTTGGCAACCTGGTTACCATATGGTGTGTCATAGACATCAACGGATTTACCAGGGATGTAATCAATGGTAGCCTTGATATTATTAAGATGGAGGACAGTCAGCTGGTTTTCCAGGCGTGAGGGGATGTCCTGATTGTTATTGAATGGATCGTCAACAACGTGCATCTTCTCGTACTTGATCCACTGGTCAGCCCCGATCTCGTACCAGAATTGACCATCTTTGGTTGCTACCCGTTGGAAAGCCTTGATGATGATGTCCTGCGGCAGTGGCTGCCCAACTGGCATTCCTTCGACCGTATCGTAAATGACCGTTGGCGCCTCCAACTTCAAAAACATGTTGATATCTTGGACTTCACCCCATGACTGTTTACGGTAGAAGAGCTTGACATTACGCTGGGTCATGTCAAAGGTCCCGGTAAGGTCGCCCTCGACTTTGACAAAGTTATAGTTGGGGAATTTTTTCTTATCAACTTGATATTCTTCACCGATCAGGCCCCGGAGTAGCTGCGGGACAATCAGGTTAGCGCCAGAATCAATATCGGCATAATAAACCCAGATTGGGTTACCCGTTTTAAATTTTTCAAACATATTTCCACCCCATCAAAGATACTATTTCTTTTATTATACCGCTTTTTATTGCTCAATACGTACTTGCACAACGATTTTAACGGTACTTAAGGATGGTCAAGCAAGCACCCATCTGGTAAAATTTAGCTATTCGAGACGAAAGTGGGGGAAGCGGATGACACGGCACCAGCGCATCAGGCGAAATACGCTGCGGGCGATCTTTATGGCAATTATTATTCTCCAAGACTTCGTTCCCTTCTTTGGCAACATTCCCTTGGGGCCACTGAGCATTACGACCCTCCACGTGACGGTTATTCTTGCGGCAATTACCCTGGGACCAGGGGAGGGGGTCACCACTGGTGGTACCTGGGGCCTTTTGACCTGGATTCGGGCCTTTGTGGCACCATCGAGTCCGCTTGCCCCGTTGGTATTTACAAATCCCTTGGTGGCGATCTTCCCGCGGATCATGATCGGGGTGGTTGCCGGGTTACTCTTTCGGCTGGTCGTTCGTTACAGCCATTCGCAACGGTTGGCGGCAATCCTGGCAGCAGCGGCGGGGGCCATTACCAATACCGGCCTTGTTCTAGGGATGATCTACCTCTTTTACCAAACCCCCGCGGTTGCTCATGCCTATGGAGTAGATGTCAATCATCTTTTGTCAGCCCTAGAGGCGATCATGGCGACTAATGGTCTGGCCGAACTTATCTTGGCAGTTATTGTAGTGCCGCTAATTGCACTGCCGGTGCTGGAAGTGCAACGTCGCTTGGGACAATAAATATAGAGAACATTTACAAAAAAGCGCCGTTCAGAATCTCATCAGCGAGACTCTGAACGGCGCTTGTATTTATTTAATGGTTAGTCTTCTTGGGTATTGGCATCGTTAGTGGTGACTGAAGTCGTAGCGGCCGTAACGGTAATGTCGCCATCATCGTCGAGCTTAGCGGCTAGCTGCTTGACGTCATTGTGGTCAAGTACGTAGTCAGCGATCCGGTCTTCGATCTGTTCCTGGATGACCCGACGCAGTGGACGAGCACCCATCTTTGGATCGAAGCCGAGGTCAACCAGCTTGGCTTCGACGTCTTCTGGGACATTGATGTGGAGACCACGGTCGTTGAGCATCGTGTTGACGTCGTTGATCATCAAGTTAATGATCTTCATCAGGTCGTCCTTGGTGAGGGCGTTGAACTGAACGATGTCGTCGAACCGGTTAAGGAATTCCGGCTTGAAGTAGTTGGTCAGCTTGTCAATGATGGAGTGGGTGTTGCCGCTGGCTTCGGCACCGAAACCAACACTGGCAACGGCATCCCCAGTCCCGGCGTTAGACGTCATGATGATGATCGTGTCCTTGAAGGAAACGGTCCGGCCTTGTGAATCGGTCAGGCGGCCGTCATCGAGGATCTGCAGGAACATGTGCATAACGACTGGGTGGGCCTTTTCAACTTCATCGAGCAGGATCAGACTGTATGGGTGCCGCCGAACTTGTTCGGTCAATTGACCGGCTTCCTCGTAACCAACGTAACCAGGAGCGGCCCCGATCAGCTTAGAAGTTGACGTCTTGTCCATGTATTCGGACATGTCGAACCGGATCATAGCATCCTTGGAACCGAAGAGCTGCTTAGCAAGCTGCTTAGCGGTTTCGGTCTTACCGACACCAGTTGGGCCGACGAAGAGGAAGGAACCAATTGGCCGACCAGACTTGTTCAGCCCAATCCGGTTCCGCCGAATGGCCCGGGCAATCTTATCAACCGCCTCGTTTTGGCCGATGACGTGTTCCTCAAGCTTCTTGTCGAGGTCCCGCAGCTGGTTTTCTTCTTGCTTCTGCAGGTCGCCGACAGGGATGTTGGTCTTCTCTTCGACAATCTTTTGCATGTCAGCAACCGTAACCGTAGCGGAGTCCTCAGTGTGGTTTTCTTCCGCTGCTTTCTTGGCCTTCTCCAGCTTAGTAACTTGGTCACGGTAGAAGGCTGCCTTTTCGTAGTCTTGGTTGTCAACAGCTTGCTGCTTGTGGGCTTCAGCCGTGTGGATCTCATTTTCAATCGTGTTTGGATCAGCCGTCTTCAGAGTGAGGTTCTTCCGGGAACCAGCTTCATCGAGCAGGTCGATCGCCTTGTCCGGCAGGAACCGGTCCTGGATGTAACGGTCAGAGAGCTTAGCAGCGGCCACGATGGCGTCATCCGTGTACTTAACGTGGTGGTAATCTTGGTAACGACCCTTGATCCCGTTAAGAATCTTGATGGTTTCCTCGATGGATGGTTCGTCAACCTCGACTGGTTGAAACCGCCGAGCGAGGGCCGCATCCTTTTCGATCTTCCGGTATTCGTTGAGGGTCGTGGCCCCGATGAGTTGGAAGTCACCCCGGGCGAGGGCTGGCTTCAAGACGTTACCGGCGTCCATGCCGCCCTCGGCATTGCCGGCACCCATGATTTCGTGGATTTCGTCAATGAAGA
>CALVFC010000105.1 GCA_944326735.1 uncultured Limosilactobacillus sp.
CAAAGACTTTATTGCCCGCGGCAGCGTTGTCGACCTAGCTGTCGGGATCATTGTTGGTAGTGCCTTTACGGCCATTGTGCAGGCACTGGTTAATGACCTGCTTAATCCGCTCATTGGACTATTTATTGGTAAAATCAACTTATCCAACATTGTCTGGTCCATTGGTGATGCCCAATTCAAGGTGGGGTCGTTCCTAAATGCGGTCATTAACTTCTTAATTATTTCCTTTGTGGTCTTCCTCCTGGTGAAAGCCATTAATCGTTTCCACCATAAACAAGAAGAGCCCCAACCAGAAGAACCAAGTAAAGAAGAAAAATACCTGGCAGAAATTGTCCAGTTACTAAAAGAGAACGAAAAATAAAGTGGTCCAACGTCAATCTGCGCTGAACCACTTTTAAATTTCACGCTAACCAAAAACAGGCAGCAAGTAATAAGATTGCCCCAACGATTGTTCCGAGCAGGACATACAGTCGTTCACGACCAATCGCATGCCCATAACGGTAATCATTATCATAGTGATGCATCGCCCCCATCGCCAGTTGACTTACCCCCTGGAGTAGCCAAGCTGTAACAAAGGCGCCACTGATTAAATCGGGATTATTGTCCATCAACCGAAAGATGACCGTATCTAAGCCAAAGAAGAGGACCGCGACACTGGCGATCAGGTTAACACCGACAATGCATTGATAAATGCCGCTGCGTTGGACAAAGCCCGTCGAAAAGATTAATGGTAAGTGAATAAATTCTGCCCACAGGCCGACAACGATTACGGCAGCAACTACTAATGCCATTAACCACCGACCGCCACCATGGATTACTAATAATGGATAACACAATAATCCCTGGCAAAACAAATTAATTGTTCCCAGCCAGATCATAAACTCCTGCTTTGGTGGAAATGGAATGTAACGGGCCGTCACCGCAAAGAAGTTGCCCACCAGTCCCTTTATTCCGGCTAGTAAAATGAAGATGAGGTTCCACACTGTAACTGTTGTCGGTAACAGGACTGCTGCCGGATGACTCCACGACAGGACTAACAAACAGATAATGACGAGGGCCTGGAAAATGGATAAACCGCGGTACAGTGAAGTCTTCACTATCGCCGGGTTTTGTTGGTAGGTTAGGACCAGGTTATACACGTCCGCAATCAGGATCACGCCTGAGAAGATTATAACTGATTCAACCATTTCACCACCAACATGGACCGGGCCACTCACAATTTGATGAATTGTAATTAGATTTAGCCACCCCACTATCCAAATCAACGCCAGAACGGGTTCAATAATAAGGGGCTGCCATTTCATTAGCTGTTTCATGTGGAACATCCATCCTTTCTGCTAGTAATCATAATACTCCTTCCTGGGCCGCTGTTCATTCCATAATCTGCTAAAATGGGAGTAGTTATGTATTGAGAGGACTGACTTTCATGATTATGCCAATGTTAGGGCTAAAGGGAAGTAGTGCTCGCCAGCAGATTGACGACCGACTACAATACCATCCCCAGGTCTATGAATTTTATACTAACGCCAACGACTTTACACCAGATGGGATCGCACACTTAGACAGTGCCGTCCAGTATGTCCAGTCCAAGGGCATCAAGCACATTGTTATTCACCATCCCATGGCTTATAAACAATGGCATTCTGAAGTGGTAGCACCAGAAAATGCCTATCCGGACCTCTACCGGTTCATCGAAGAAAGTACTGCCGCATTGTTAAAGATTGCGGAACAACGGAATATTCAGATCTTGGTTCATGGTGGATACTCCGGTGATGAAGTGGAGGAAATGATTGCCCACTATCCAAGTCTTCACGATGCCCGGCAGGCCGTTTACAAGCGTCTTGACCGTTTTGCCAAGGATGGTGGCAACCACATTATGTTTGAAAATTCCATTGCCCGGGTATTCGCATATGGCGACCCCGAGCAGGAAGATGAAATTCTCAGTCATCACTACCGGTTAGCTTTCGACACTTCCCATTGCTTTATCGAAATGCATGGGGATAACCAAGCTCTGCAAAAGTCACTGGAACACCTCAAGTCGTCAGTGGTCCACTACCACCTGGTCGACTCTATTGGTCTAGTCCACGATAGTCTTCAACTCGGTACTGGCAAGATTGACTGGGCACCGGTCCTTGAGCGGCTCAATCCAAAGGCCACTAGTATTTACGAAATCAACCTGCATGACCAGAGTAATTGCAAAGAACAAGTGGCTTCGCACCGTTACTTAACGTCAATTGCACAACAGATCCAACAAGGAGAATAACTTTTGAAAATTCATATTCGTCAACGGCACTGGTCACTGGCCATCGTCGCTTTTCTACTTTACCTACTCATTCACTATTGGCCAGTGATCGCCAAACTGTTCCACTCAATCTTTTCGGCCGCTGTGCCGCTCCTAATTGGTTGTGTGATTGCTTATATTGTCAACTTACTCCTCAAGCAATATGAACGGGGCTTCACTAAACTATTCCACAGCCCTGGTGCACAGAAGTTCAAACGTCCGATTGCCGTTGTGTTAGCTTACCTATCGATCTTTGTGATCATTGCTGTGGTCCTCTCGATTGTGGTGCCCCAACTAATTTCATGTATCAAGTTATTGCTAGCAAACCATAGTCGGGTCATCAACAAGTTCCTCGTTGCCATCCAAAAAAATAGCGACCTCAATGCGCTGTTCGGTAACTTCCACCCTAGTCAAATCAAGTGGAACCAAATCGTCAAATACATTGCGACTGGCTTTGGTGGCACCTTAAAGATGGTCGCCTCAACCGCTTCTTCCGTTGCCTCAGTGTTAACCACGGCCGTGATTGCGATCTTCTTCTCCATTTACCTGTTAATCTATAAGGAAAAGCTAGGTCGGCAATGCACCCGCGTTCTAAAGACCTACTTACCGAAGTTTTACGATAAGACAATGTATGTTATCCGGACCTTCGATGATAGCTACAGCAGCTATATCGTTGGTCAGTGTAAGGATGCCTGTTTACTGGGGATTGCCTGTTTTATTGGCATGGCTGTCCTCCGCTTACCATATGCTTCAATGATTGGGGCGGTGACGGCCATTACCGCCTTGATCCCAATCATCGGGGCCATTCTGGGTGCCAGTGTCGGGGTGGTCATCATTTTTGCGATCTCCCCAATTAAGGCCGGCATCTTCCTGATCTTCATTATTGCCCTCCAGCAGCTGGATAACCGGGTCACCTACCCGCTCGTTGTAGGAAAGTCAATTGGCCTGCCAAGTGTCTGGGTATTTGCCGCCGTTATTGTCGGTGGTGGCATTTATGGGATTTTGGGGATGATGTTCACTGTTCCCCTGTTTGCCGCAATTTATAAACTAATTGCCAATGATGTTGATCGTCGACAAATCGCGTAAAAGAAAAAAGTCCTCCTCACGGTTTCACCGCGGGGAGGACTTGTAGTTTAAATTTAGTTCTTAGGAACAACGGCGTCTGGGTTGTCCTTAGTTAAATGGAAGACTTGACTTGTCTTAACACCAAAGTACTTGGTGATTAACTTGCTTAATTCTTCCATGGCTTCATTAGCACGCTTCGTTTGTTCTTCGTTAACAGATTCAATGACTGCCACAACGTTCTTTGAATCAGGCGTCAGCATTGTCCGTTGACCATCACGCCAGTTCAAGCAACGACAAACAGCACCCTCATCATCGTAGTAGCAAACTTCGCCTGGTAGAGTTGGTTCATCTTCATCAGCACCAACTGGTTGGAAGGCCTGGCCACCGTCAACTTGACCTAAGTGCATGTCGCCAGAAATGTGATCACGGTCTTCCATTCCAACAGGAACACCGTAGGTCAACGAAACACTGTTGTAAACGTCAACAAGGGGATCAATTGGTTCAAACTTCCGTCCCTGGTTAGCACGCTTCAAAAGAGCTTCAATTGATGAACGAGCACCCTTCTTCTTCTTGAATTGTTGGTAGGCCTTCCGCCATTGGTCAATAACCGGATTCAAACGGAAAGTTTCATTGGTTAAGAACTTATCTGCTTCCTTAGTGGCTTCACTCAATAACTTCTTCCGTTCAGCCAGGTTCTTCTCATCATCATGGTTATCAATACCATCAACATACAAAATGTTAACTTGAGCATCAGGGAAGAGTTCCCAGAAACTATCATCAACTGTTACCTTATTCATCATGTTGATCACTCCTTTTACTGTTTACCCAAATGATTATAAATTATGAAAACTCAGTATTGGCGCTTACCGCCATGCTTTACAAAGTTCCAATCATGGTCAATGTTGTGGCGGATCCGCACCAGGTAGTCATGCACCTGCTGGGATTCCTGCTCACTAAATCCTTGAAGCGCCACATCGTTGGAATGGCTATTCTCCCGAATAATAAAGGGATAGATCTGCTTTCCTTTTTCCGTGACGTACAAGTGCTTAATTTTCTTGTTGGTAGGATCGCTCCGTCGCTCGATGAAGCCCTTTTGTTCGAGCTTTTTGACTGCGCGGGCAATTGTTGTCCGGTCAACCTTTATCAATCCTGACAATTGTTCTGAAATAATTCCCGGATTTTCGTAGATTCGGACAACGTACAAGTACTGGCCCCGCGCAAGGTCAATTTGCTTAAATTCGATATTGGACATTGAATCAAGCGCCCGTTCGATCATCCCAACTTCACGTAAAATATCGACCATTGCTTATCTCCTTATCCAACATTGTACTCACTTTTGTTGCAATTGCAATAAAAATAATAAATAAAAATTGGGAAAATCCCAATTACTGTTTTTAAGGCTTAACAGTCGTTTCCTTTTGACTCAAAGCTGCCAATAAGTGACGGGCCTTGAGGCTGGCAACCACTGTTTCGACCGCCAGTTGCATTAACTTGTCCTTGTTAGGATCAATCTCATTGTTAGCTGGCAGTGGCTGCCCACTTAATGCCGCGTTCATAATGTCAACGAAACGGTCATATGCCGCTTGGGGATAGAAGTTGGCAGTAATTTGGGCGATGCCGGCCCGGATCTTTTCAATGGAAAAATTACGTTTCAGCAAACCAATAAGCAGTAGGTCCACGATCTGGTTGACCGCGTACTTCTTCTTGACTGGCGCCTGAATGACCTTCTTTTTAACATAGTTATTGATCATCGACTTAGTCAGTGGCTCTATACCTAAGTTGGCCAGTTGCTCGTTGACCACCGCTGCTACTTGATCCACGTATAAGCCGAGGGTCGGTAGTTCTTTCCATTTAGGAAGCTGAACGCGGGCAATATTCTTTT
>CALVFC010000106.1 GCA_944326735.1 uncultured Limosilactobacillus sp.
CATTTTGGTCGAATTTTAATTGAGGATGTTTCGGCTACAAGAAAAGGTAAGTATAAGGTGGTGCTCAAACTTTGGCATCAAAGTTGACTTTCAACCAATTGATTGGTCAATGAAGGAAACAGAATTGAAGAACGGAACCATTGACCTTCTCTGGAACGGTTATTCGGTTAACCCGGCTCGACGGAAGAAAGTGGCCTTCAGTCGTTACTACCTAGAAAACAAGCAGGTGCTGGTTACTAAGAAGAGTCAGCACATTGATAACTTTCAGGGGATGAAGGGCAAGTCACTAGGTGTTCAGAATGGTTCGACGGGGGCCACCGCCTTAGATGCTAAGCCTAAATTGCTGAAGGACTTAATTAAGCACAAGAGCCCCGTCCTCTACGATACTTTCCCTGACGCATTTATTGATTTGAATGCCAACCGGATTCAAGGAATTTTGATGGACCAGGTTTATGCTGATTATTACATTCAGCACCAAAGCAACAGCAAGAGCTATTCCACCTACATTAGTCCGGAGATGCCGGCTGAGCACTACGCTGTTGGGATGCGGAAAGGTGACCGCACATTGCGTAAGAAGATCAATGATGGCTTAGGTCGTCTGCAACGAAATGGTCAACTGCAGAAGTTAAATGAAAAGTGGTTTGGAACCAAGAGTAATTATCTGGGACCAAACAATTAATTGTCCAAATAGTGATTCCCACCAATTATTATTGGTAGGAATCTTTTTATTTAGGGAATTATTTCAAGCGACGGTTTGTAATTCGTTTAGCAATCAAGTATGATAGTTCAGTGTGTGAAAAAGAAGAAGACAGTCTAACTAACTGTCAATCGTGAAGGAGATAAATAATCGTGGACTTTTGTTTACAGCCAGGAGTAAATTTACATATTATTCCGACTAAGCAATTTAAGCTAACCCATGTCTTAATTAACTTTGCTACTCCACAAACGAAAACTAATGCAACCTCCCGAAACTTATTAGCAAATTTGTTAGAAACGAGTACCCACCTTTACCCAACCCAAACGGCACTCGCGCGGCAGCTAGCCAAGTTGTATGGTGCCTATGTCACAATGATGGTGGGGAGGGTTGGCCGCTTGCATACGGTCCGGCTAAAAGCCAGCTTTGTCAATGACCGTTATTCAGACCAACCACTATTTGCGCAGGTGATTGACCTTATTAATCAAATGTTGTTCCACCCCCTTATTGAACAGGGTGAGTTTGATAGTCCCACGTTCCGTCTACAGGTGAATAACCTCGCTAGTACAATTAAGTCACTCTATGATGACAAGCAATTTTATGCCCACCAAAAACTATGTGCATTGTATTATGAGAGTGATTCTGTAATGCGGACACCAAGCTTTGGGCAATTAGCTGATTTACCTGGGCTAACACCGGCCAGTTTAGTTAACACCTACCAGCAGATGATTAATAACGACCGGGTCGATATATTTGTGATGGGGGATGTCCACCCAGAAGCAGTTCGTGACCAGATTGCATCCCTACCATTTATGGCACGTCCGCAAGGAGAACAGACGCCAGTCTTCTATGACCAGCCGTTACACGAAGATGTCTTACAGGTTTATGAGCGGCAACGCATTACCCAAGCAAAGCTTAACCTTGGTTACCAGCTACCGGTTTATTATCGCCAGCCAATGTATTTCCCAGCCGTGGTCTTTAATGGGTTGTTTGGCGGCAGTCCTTATTCTAAGCTCTTTACAAATGTCCGGGAAAAGGCCAGCTTAGCTTACTATGCATCTTCACGGTTGTCACCGTTTAACGGTCTAATGACGGTTCAGTCGGGGATTAAGGCCAGTGATCATGATCAGGTAGTGGACCTGATTAACGAGCAGCTGGCAGCCATCCAACGGGGAGAATTTGACGAAGCAACAGTTCAAGAAATTAAGGATGCCATCATTAACCAACAACAAGCCGGTAAAGATCTGGCGACGAATGTCTTAGAGCATCGCCTTGTTGAACAGTTGCTAGGGTTACAACCAGTCGAAAACTTTGCCGATCAAATCAATGCGGTTTCTAATGACCAAATTATCAAGGTGGCTTCAATGGCCAAGTTACAGACAACCTATCTATTAAGCGGTGAAAAGAGGTAACTATGGATAAAAAAGTTTATTCAGAATTTGAACAACCGGTTTATCAAGCGCAGTTAGCAAACGGATTAACGGTTCACATGATTCCAATGCCAAACTTTTATAAGACCTATGCAATGTTCACCACTAATTTTGGCTCAATTGACAACCAATTCATTCCGTATGGTGAAAAAGACTATATCCGTGTACCTGATGGGGTGGCCCACTTTCTGGAACATAAAATGTTTGAGAAGGAGGATCATGATGCATTTGACCTATTTGGTAAGCTGGGGGCTGACTCCAATGCCTTTACCAGCTTTACACAGACGTCGTACCTATTCTCCACAACGAGCCACCTGCATGAGAACCTTGATGTGTTACTAGATTTTGTGCAGGATCCATATTTTACAGCGCAAACAGTTGCTAAGGAACAAGGAATCATTGGTCAGGAAATTCAAATGTACGATGATGATGCTGGTTGGCGTCTTTATTTGGGAATGTTAGGCAACCTATATCCTTACGATCCGATGCACATTGATATTGCCGGAACGGTCGACTCCATTAGTCAGATCACCGCTGACACCTTGATGAAGACGTACCGCACCTTTTATCAGCCCAGCAATATGAATCTGGTAATTACCGGTAAGCTGGATCCCCAAGAGACCCTAAATTGGGTGACCGTTAATCAACAGCAGCGGCAATTTGCTCCGGCGCAAAAGCCCGAAAGAAAAAATGATTTACATGACCCCTCTGGTCACGATGTTATTCCATTCCGTTCCTTGACGATGGACGTTGCGCGTCCCAAGGTAATGGTGGGGGTTCGTGGATTACCGGTTCCGTATACGGGAAGAAAACTACTGCACTATAAATTGGCTATTGATTTATTACTGGATGTGTTGTTTGACGACACTTCTGATAATTACTTGCGTCTATATAATACCGAGGTTTTGGATGACTCATTTTCCTACAACCTCGAAATGCAACGTGATTTTTACTTTGCATACTTTAGTTCGGATACGGAACAGATGGAACGATTTGCGGATGAAGTCATTGCCATTTTAGAAAGTGCCGATCAACAGATCGAAGCTGCCCGGACCCGGTTCGTGGGTATCAAGAATGCCGAAATCGGTCGGTTGATTGGCCTGTTGGATTCACCAGAGGCGCAGGCTAATCACTTTGGCGGTCAACTATTCGACAATGCTACTTTAATGGACGAAATTGCTGAGCTTCGGACGATCAGTATTGACGACCTGTATCAAGTGGCCCATCAATTCATTAAATCTGAGGGGATTTCAGTCTTTCAGATTGTTCCTGAGCATCGGTAGATTCAAACCTTTTCTTAATAATTGAAACTACGTCATCATGATATAATTAACGATGACAGAAAATTTGATTCAGAGATGGAGATAAGATAATGAGTGAGAAAGAACAGGAATCTCAAGTTAAGATTGGACAAAAACTACAAGCAGCTCGTCAAAGTAAGGGCTACACGTTAGATGATCTTCAGCAGCTCACTAAAATTCAAAAACGGTATTTAATTGCCATTGAAGATGAAAAATTTGATGAATTACCCGGCGATTTCTATGTTCGGGCATTTGTAAAGCAATACGCTGATACAGTTGGTCTCGATGGTAATGACCTGTTGAAAGAATTCGATGAACAACTTCCAAAGACCAAAACAGAAGAATATTCTGATCATATCAGTCAAGCGGTAGAAACCCGGGCTAGTCAACGAAAGACCGTTAGTGGTGGTGTAAGCAAGCTGCGTAAGCATCTACCAACAATCATTATTGCTTGTGTCATCATTATCGTGCTGGCTGCTATCTGGGTCACTGCCATTGTTCGTGGTCACCAAGATTCATCAACCAAGATTGATAATAGTTCTGTTTCCGTTTCCGGTGAGAGTCGGAAGAAAGCTAGTTCACACAAGAAAGCTGTTCACCACAAAAAGGCCAAGTCAACCGCACAAAGTGTGAAGTTGACTGAGTCTTCACGGAACAACAATAGTGTTGTCTACAACGCCTCCTCACTTAAGAAGGATGCCCGTTTGCAGATTACTGCTAAGCAACGTGCTTGGAACAGTGTCACGACCGATGGCACGAGTGCATTCAGTCGGACGATGGACGCTAATAGTAAGGCCAACGTCACGATTCGGCGGAATGCTAACACAGTTGTTATTACAGTCGGCAATGCTTCTGGGACCACTTTGAAGCTGAATGGTAAGACAATCAACTTTACTGACTCTGGTCGGTACAATAACACCCGGACGATTACCATTCATTTCGGTAATAACCGTTCTTCATCCAGCAGTGCTACCAGTTCAACCTCAACCCGGAATGGCCAGACTACAAACCAGGCCAATACGACAACCGCTACTAGTCGAACTACCACTACGCAAAACCAAAACACCACGACTACTAACCGGTCAACTACGGGCACAACTAATACGCAAACAAACGGTGGTAACCAACAAGCAACCACTACTAATAATCGTCAATAACGGAGGGATCAGCAGTGAATTTACCAAATAAATTAACCGTTGTCCGGTTAATCATTATTCCATTTTTCTTATTGTTAATGGTGCTCCCACTGCAATCATGGGGCAGTGTCACTTTCTGGGGAGCAACGATCCCGTTAGCTCAGTTGATTGCGGCAATCCTCTTTATTGCCGCAACCATTACTGATAATTTGGACGGTCGGATTGCCCGTAAAAACCACCTGGTAACTAACTTCGGTAAGTTTACGGATCCATTAGCAGATAAGTTACTGGTAATGACTGCATTCATCGTTTTAACAGGGAGCCAAGTTGTTCCAGCCTGGGTGACCGCGATTATTATTTGGCGGGAATTATCCGTTACTGGACTGCGGCTCCTGTTGGTCGAACAAAGTGGAATTGTCTTAGCCGCCAAGATGCCTGGTAAGATCAAGACGACTACCCAGTTCATTGCGATTATCTTCTTATTGATGAATAACGTCATCTTTGCAATTTGGCATATCCCATTTGGCCAAATTATGTTATACATCTGTCTGTTTTTCACCGTCTACTCTGGAGTAGATTACTTCATTCAAGGACGGGGAGTTTTCTCAGAC
>CALVFC010000107.1 GCA_944326735.1 uncultured Limosilactobacillus sp.
CCTTTTCAAGGGCATTCAGGATATCCTGACGCATCTTTTCAATTGAGACAAACCACTGATCGGTGGCCCGGAAAATGATGGGCTTCTTGGTCCGCCAGTCAAATGGGTAACTGTGCTTCAATGGTTCTTCAAGCAAGAGGGCATTATTATCCTTCAGCTTGTCCAAGGAGATATCATCCGCTTTTTGGTAGAAGACGCCGTCAAAGTCGGCACCGTTATCCTTGGTCAGCACCCCTTGATCATTAATTGGGGCAAAGATTGGTAAGTCATATTTCTTACCGAAGTTGTAGTCATCATCACCATAACCAGGGGCCGTGTGGACTAACCCAGTCCCGGCATCAGCCGTAACGTAATCAGCAACGCCCACTAACAATTCCCGATCCAGGTATGGGTGGTTGGTGGTCATGCCTTCGAGATCGGCACCAGCAACGTGCTTTTCAACTTCGTAATCGTCCCAGCCAAGCTTTTCAGCAAGGTTGTTTAACAATTCCGTAGCAACGACAAATTTACGGTCATCATTGGCTGGCTTAACCACTGAGTAATCAAACTTAGCGTTAACCGCAACGGCTTCAGAAGCTGGAATCGTCCATGGCGTCGTCGTCCAGACAACCAAGTAGGTATCGTTGTCAAGGATGCCCTTACCATTCTTGACTTGTTCAACGAAGAAGGCGGTCTTGGCAACCACGTCATGGTATTCAACTTCCGCTTCAGCTAAGGCTGATTCAGATGACCATGACCAGTAAACCGGCTTCTTGGCTTGATAAAGAAGACCCTTCTTAGCAAATTCGCCAAAAACCTTAATTTGCGCAGCTTCGAATTCCTTATCCAAGGTCAGGTAAGGGTGATCCCATTCACCACTAACCCCTAAACGCTTGAAGTCGGTGCGTTGCTTATCTACTTGTTCCAAGGCATACTGACGACAGAGGTCACGGAATTCCGTTAAACTCATCTTTTTCCGATCATAGCCGGACTTTGTCAGTTGGTGTTCAATTGGTAACCCGTGAGTATCCCAACCAGGAACATATGGAGCCCGGTAGCCACTCATTGACTTATAACGAACAATGAAGTCCTTTGAAATCTTATTCATGGCGTGGCCAATGTGGATATTACCATTGGCGTATGGAGGGCCATCGTGAAGCACAAATGTTGGCTTCCCCTCGTTTAATTTTTGACGTTGTTCATAGACTTTGTTTTCTTCCCATACTTTTTGGCGTTGCGCTTCAGTGACTGGCAACTTACCACGCATTGGGAACTTAGTTTTACCTAAGTTAAGTGTATCTTTAACTCGCATCAATCATTCTCCTTTCCCATCAATTACATCACAGAAAATAAAAAGACTCCGTTCCAATATGGGACGAAGTCTTCGTGGTACCACCCTGATTCAAGGTCCAATTTAGTAATTGAGCCTCCTCATTGGTTAATAACGGGTACTACCCGGCTTAGTCTACTGTTTTCAACTAAACTCTCTGAGCCGATCAAGGTCAACAACCATTTGTCCTAACCTTTCACCATCCGTTAGTTCGCTGTAACTAGGTTGTTTACCTAATGCTCATCATTGATTTTCTATGGTATGTAATAAATTACAATTACTGTTGCTTAGTATCATCTGGGAAAACAACAACGGTTTCACCAGAATCACCGTTTTCATTATCAGAATCATCCTCAGTTGAGGTGTCGTCGGTTGCCTGTTCCACCGGTTCTTCACTAGCAGGTTCAGGTTCTTCAGATGCGGCCACTGGAGCTTCTTCTGGTTGATCAACAGTATTTGTATTAGTTGTTGTTGATTCTACACTCTGAGATGAATCGCTGTCAAGACGGGTTCCCAGGATTTTTTGAATTTCATCATACTTATCCAGGTCATCGTTAGCCAGAAGCTTATCCCATTCGTCGCTCTTAACAACTTCCAATTGCGATTCCAGCATAACTTGTAACCGTTGACGGAAGATCCGGGTTTGCTTCTTGAGGTCGTTGGTTTCAGTGGTCAATTTCCGCGTATCCTCAGTACTGTTCTCAATAACCTGGTTAGCCTTTTCATTGGCTGTAGACACAATATCAGTAGCCTGCTTTTGGGCTTCCCGAATCATAATGTCTGCTTCACGCTTGGCATTATTCTTAACTTTATCAGCGGCTTCTTGAGCAACCAGAATTGATTTATTCAGGGAATCCTTCAATTCACTAAAGTACTTCAGCTTACCCTCATCTGCTTGAACAGTTTCTTGCAAAGCACGTACTTGGTCGGTTAATTCTTGAACGGTTTGTGATACTTCCTGGATAAAGTCGTTGACTTCATTTTGGTTGTAACCACGCATCTTAGTGTTAAATTGCGTTTTATTGATTTGATCTACAGTTAATGACATTGTTATTCCTCCAAAATCTAACTAGGCATGAATTACTGAAAGTGAAATACGTTGCTTGCCTTTTCTCGTGACTGTCCCCAGATTGTCCACCCGAATCCGGCCAGCATGCCGAACAGAGATGATATCATGAACCACCAGTGAGTAGTCCGGTCGATCCATGACTTCCCAATTAACTTGTGCTAACTGGTGTTCGACGATTTGCTTGGCCCGGTTTCGTGAATAATTAAACGCGCTCGAAATAATCGTATCCAGGCGCAACGACGAGACGGTCGTCGTCATCGGCTCCCAATCATCGCTCGCCTCCAGTGGATTACCTTCAATAGCGAGCCACCGAACTTTAATACGGCCGACGTGATCAACCTGCTGATCCACAAATTTTGCCATCTGGTTGGTCATGACGACTTGCCACTGGCCTTCGCCATCCGTAATAATATCGCCAAATGACGACCTTTCTAATCCTTCACCAAGTAACGTCCCCATTATCTGGCGATGATGCAGTTCAGCAAACTTAGTTGGATAATCAACCTGCAATACTTGAATCCCAAAATCTTCATCAGTCGGCGTAAAGTAATCTGGATAAATCAACAAACGCTGCATTTCAGCATTGGGATAACCACCACTGGCTTGAGCATGAACATTATCATTGCGGTTTACTAATGTTTGCGCAATATATACCTGCCGCGGATTTAAAAATGAAGTCAACACAGGACGATACTGATTTTCCACCGTGGCAATCTGGCCCTGTAATTCATCGATAAATGGCCCTTCATCTGGGCGAAAATGTTGTTTTACATTATTAATCATTTTAAATCATCATGGTTAGTGCCTTTAAGCCGTATTGAACGAGGTACAGGACAAAAATCGCGACAACTGGGGCAAAGCTAATGCCACCAATCGGCGGGATAAAGTCGAACCAGCGCATATAAGGTTCAACTAACCGATTGACAACGTCCCCTAATTTAGTCCCCCGGGCATTGGGGAACCATGATAGTAAGCACCAAACAACAATTACCAGGATATACAGATCAACCAACTGGTAGATGGCCCAAATTAGGAAATTAATAAATCCCACTTGATTCGCCCTCCAATCTAAATGTGGTCTGCTTCCCGTTTCAGATTCGTGGATAAATCACCAGAAACCTCAAAGTTCTTTGGCGTGCATAAAAAGATTTCTTTACCAATCCGCTTGATGTCACCATCGATGGCAAAAACGGTCCCGTTTAAGAAATCAACAATGCGTCCAGCGACCTTTGGATCCATCTGACTGAAGTTAACAATCACGGCCCGGTTATTCAACAATTGGGTAGCAATTTGCTTAACGTCAGCATACAGACGGGGCTCATATAAACTAATCTGACTAGTCCGTGCACGACTAGCATTCATCGGGACAACCTTATTATTGTCAATCGGCTGAGCTTGATCATCTTCGTAATATTCATCATCCGGTTGATCGGCGTCGCCAAATAGGCTCTTTAATAATTTACTAGCCATAGATGTTCCTCCTTATTAAAAGCGAAAACGGAGGAAGTTAATACAAAGATTAACCCCCTCCCGTTTACTTATTATGAACGACGATTCTTAAAGAAAGGTGGTGTAGATAAATTGTCATCGTCACCATCATCAGTGGCTGAAGAATCATCATTGAAAACGTTAAATTCTGGTTTCTTAACATTTGAGAATTCGTTGTTTTCATCGTTAGCATCAGTATCTACCCCGGCAGTTGGATCATTCCAACCATCAAATGGGTCCTTAGCTGTGCTATCTTGCTGAGATTGAGTATCTTGATTGGTAGCTGCCGGTTGTGGCTGAGCATTTTGATGACGGCTGACCGCCTTTTTTGCAGCTTGTTCACTATCAATTCCGGTAGCAATAACCGTAACCCGAACTTCATCACCCAACGATTCGTCCAGTGACATCCCGAATGAGATGTCAACATTAGTACCTGCAGCCTTCTTAATAACGTCAGAAGCCTCTTGTGCTTCAAACATTGAGAGGTCCTTGCCACCAGTGATATCCATCAGCACGTGTTGGGCACCGGAAATTGAAACTTCCAGTAATGGTGATGAAATAGCCTTCTTAGTGGCTTCAGTAGCACGGTTTTCGCCGGTAGCTGAACCAACACCCATCAGGGCAGAACCTTGGTTGGACATTAATGTCTTGATATCAGCAAAATCCAAATTAATGTAACCTGGGGTGACAATCAGGTCAGAAATACCTTGAACACCTTGCCGTAGAACGTTATCCGCTTCCTTGAAGGCTTCCATCATTGGAGTCTTCTTATCAATCATTTCCAGTAAACGGTTATTGGCAACGATGATTAAAGTATCAACATTGGACTTTAACTTCTTTAAGCCTTCAACAGCAAACTTGTCACGCCGTGGACCTTCAAAGGAGAATGGTCGGGTAACAACACCAACCGTCAATGCACCGCTATCCTTAGCAGTCTTAGCAACAACTGGAGCAGCACCAGTACCTGTTCCACCACCCATTCCGGCAGTGATAAAGACCATGTCAGCACCTTCGAGGGCTTGTTGAATTTGTTCTTCACTTTCCTCAGCAGCCTTTTCACCAACTTCAGGATTAGAACCAGCGCCTAGTCCCTTAGTCAACTTAGGTCCCAATTGGATCTTGGTCTTCGCATCAGAGTTATTTAAAGCTTGAAGGTCAGTGTTGGCAACGATGAAGTCAACCCCTTGAACCTTTTCGGTGATCATACGGTTAACGGCATTACCACCACCGCCGCCGACACCAATCACCTCCACTTTCCCACCTGCGACTTGGCTCCCCA
>CALVFC010000108.1 GCA_944326735.1 uncultured Limosilactobacillus sp.
CTGATCCACAATACAAATTAAATCAATTATTCGACCGTAATTCCCGGGTGGTTCACGAAAATGCCAACAAGGATAGTCACGTCTTCAACACCCAACGGGACCTGGAAGCGGGGGTTGTTTCCCGTGCACTTGGGTTACGGATGTTACCAGAAATTGTTGCTAAGGCCCACATGCGTGGTGACATTCACTGGCACGACTTGGATTATTCTCCGGTCACCCCAGAAACCAACTGTTGCTTGATTGACTTTGATGAAATGCTCAAGAACGGTTTCAAGATTGGTAATGCTTGGGTTTCTTCACCACGGTCAATTCAGACGGCAACTGCTCAGATGTCACAGATTATCGCTAACGTGGCCTCCTTACAATACGGTGGTTGCTCCGCCAACCGGATCGACCAACTCTTGGAACCATATGCCAAGATTAACTACGAGAAGCATTTAAAGGATGCTGAAGAATGGATTGCTCCCGACAAGCGGGAAGCCTTTGCTAAGGAGAAGACCAAGAAGGATATCTATGACGCTATGCAGGCGTTAGAATACGAGATCAATACCTTGTACTCTAGCCAGGGTCAGACGCCATTTACGACGGTTAACTTTGGCTTAGGGACGAGCTGGATTTCCCGGGCCATTCAAAAGGCCATTTTGCAAATCCGGATCAAGGGTCTTGGTAAAGAGCACCGGACAGCGATCTTCCCTAAGTTGATCTTCACCCTTAAGCGGGGATTGAACCTCAAACCGGGTGATCCTAACTATGACATTAAACAATTAGCTTTGGAGTGCTCCACTAAGCGGATGTACCCTGATATCTTGATGTATGACAAGATTAAGGAAATCACGGGTAGTTTCAAGACACCAATGGGCTGCCGTTCATTCCTGCAGGGTTGGAAAGACCCAGAAACTGGTAAAGAGGTTAACTCTGGCCGGATGAACCTTGGTGTGGTTACCGTTAACTTACCACGGATTGCCTTGGAAGCTCACGGTGACAAGGACCTCTTCTGGCACATTTTCCAGGAAAAGATGAACATTTGCCACACTGCTTTGAAGTACCGGATTGCCCGGACTAAGCAGGCTAAGCCAGAAAACGCCCCATTGTTGTACATGTATGGTGCTTTTGGCAAGCGTCTGAAGAAGACCGACAGTGTTGATGAAGTCTTTAAGAATAGTCGGGCTACAGTTTCATTGGGCTACATTGGTCTGTATGAAGTCTGCACCACATTCTACGGTCCACAATGGGAACATAATAAGGAAGCCCATGACTTCGCTGTCTCAATTACGAAGGCCATGCACGACCTCTGTGCTAAGTGGGAATCTGAAGAAGGCTACCACTACAGTCTGTATTCCACGCCTGCTGAATCTTTGACGGATACTTTCTGCCAAGATGATATTGCCAAGTTTGGTCGGGTCGAAGATGTGACCGATAAGGAATACTACACGAACAGTTTCCACTACGATGTTCGGAAGCACCCAACGCCATTCGAAAAGCTGGAATTTGAAGAGGACTTCCCATACCAAGCCGCTGGTGGCTTTATCCACTACTGCGAATATCCAAACCTGCGGCAGAACCCAAAGGCCTTGGAAGCTGTTTGGGACTGGGCATATGACCACGTGGGTTACCTGGGGACGAACACCTCGATTGACCAGTGCTTCAAGTGTGGCTTCAAGGGTGAATTTGAAGCAACGGCCCGGGGCTTTAAGTGCCCACAGTGTGGTAACCATGACCCGGCTACCTGTGACGTTGTTAAGCGGACCTGTGGTTATCTCGGTAACCCTCAACAACGTCCAATGGTTCACGGTCGTCACGAGGAAATTATCCACCGGGTAAAGCACATGTCTTCATCAATGGTTAAGTCGGCCGCTGAATTTGAAAAGAACCGTCAAAACGATTCTAAGCAAATGCACGCTGATATTACTGGTCAACAAATTTAAGGAGGCATTTCCATGCCACAAGACGGACGAGTACGATTACCAAAGAATCCTAAGCCCAAAGAGTGGCTGGCTAAAGATCACTCATTACAGTACGTGGCGGATTACAAGCCATTTAACTTTGTTGATGGTGAAGGGGTCCGGTGCAGCATCTACGTGAGTGGCTGCCTGTTCAATTGTCCCGGATGCTATAACAAGGCCGCCCAGAATTTCCATTATGGTCAGCCGTACACGAAGGAACTAGAAGATCAGATTATGGAAGACCTGTCACAGTCATATGTACAGGGATTAACACTGTTAGGTGGTGAGCCATTCCTGAACACTCAGGTTTGCCTGAAGCTGATCCACCGCCTGCGGAAAGAGTTTGGTCACAAGAAGGACATCTGGGCATGGTCTGGTTATACCTGGGAAGAACTCCTCAAGGACTCAGACGATAAGTTGGAAATGTTACACAACATCGATATCCTAGTGGATGGCCGTTTCCTGTTGGCAAAGAAAGACCTGACCCTGCAATTCCGGGGCAGTTCCAACCAACGGATCATTGACGTGCCAAAGTCCTTTGCCGAAGGGCACATCCACATTTGGGATAAGTTAGTACACTAGTGGGGTTCGCTATGGAGACAAATTTACTTAAGCAAGTTCAGGCAAATGCGGTCCACCAGCCGGCCTGGTTACAGAAGAAACGGTCACTAGCAGTGATGTTAAAGAACCGCTTTAAGTTGGCTCCTGGTCAGCAGACCTTTATTGAAGCCTGGCAGGATCCCCAATTATTGACGGAGAGTGAGCCTTCTTATCAACTCCATTTAGGTAATGATTACGTGGCTCTGCCATTGCAAAAGGCCGTCTTGCAGTATCCAGAACTGTTACAAGAAAACTTGATGGAGAAGGCCGTGCGGTGGCAGGATAGTCAACTGAACGCACTGCACCTGGCCCTAATGGATGCTGGACAGTTTGTTTATGTTCCTGATCAACATCAATTAACTCAGCCTCTGCAATTCGACCTCGAATCTCAGAGCCAGAATCCCCACAATCTAATTATTGTCGGTGCTGGTGCTGAGGTAACAATTGAGGAGCATAGTCGTTACCTTAATCCAGAGCCAACTTATGCGGCCACCGAAATCCTGGTCGGTACGGGGGCAACAGTTCACTATCGTCAAGTGGAACACTTCCGGACGAGCCAAGTTCGGCATGCCGTTCATGTTTACCAAGCGCGACAAGCACACGTGGACTTGGCGGTGGTTGCGCCAAGCGGTCAAGAAAGCTATTCATCCCTGTATAGCTTTCTTGATGGTAATGGCAGTCAGTGGTCACTCGACCTCGCGGCAATGGCAGAACACGGTCAACACCTGCAAATTACCACGCTCGTTGATGGCTATGGGGTAGACACCACAGCTAGTGTTAACGAGTGGGGATGGCATTCCGCTGACGGTCAGATAGATTTTGGTAAACTGGCAACCGTTGATGATGAACCATTGCCACTTACCCAGCATTCTTACTTGGGGAGCCCGAATGGTGTTCAGATTGATGGGCAATTAGATTCAACAATGACTTTTGACTCAGTTCAGGATTTCTTTGATCAAAAACGGGTTACGAATGATTGGTTGAAAGAACAACTATAAAAGCGTGGATTGAAGGCAAATTCAATTCACGCTTTTGCTATAATATGGTTATTGCATAACAAGGAGAAAAAAGATGCTGTTCAAATCAAAGCAAGATGAAGAGACCATTAAGCGGGCTCAACAAATGTACGGTAAGGGGATTAACCGGGGATTGGCCGGCTTTGTTCCTAATAGTAAAAAGAAGCGGAAGGCGCAACCGACGGATCACCAGGAGAAAGGTCAGGTTCTTTTAACAACGACGGAATTAATTCCCGGACAGGACTACACGATTATTGATGAAGTCTTTGGTATTACCACCCAGTCACAAAATGCCATTGCAGACTTGGGAGCAAGCATGAAGCAAACCATTGGTGGTGAGCTCAAGGCCTACACCAAAGCGGCTGAACATGCCCGTCAGGTGGCCATTAAACGATTACGGGCGGCAGCAAAGGAGAAACATGCTGATGCCGTTGTTGGAATGAAGTTTGACTCGGAAGTAGCGACGATCAATGGTAGTCAGGTTCAAACTGTTGTGGCTTACGGAACGGCAGTGAAATTTGAATAAGAAAAACGAGGCTGCTGGATGCAACCTCGCTTTTTAGTTACCACGGTTTGTGGGTACTGATTGAATTAATGATTTGTTCTTGTTTGCCCCGGTTGGCTTTCCGGTGTTGCCGCCGCGTTTCATAGCCAGCGACCATCGCTTTTTGCTCCTCGTTTTCGGGGATGACCCGGTCATACTTGATCTCAGTGTTGGGATCCTGGATGACGTAGGTCATAAAGCATGTGAAGCCGACGAACCGTTCACCAGTCATCAGGTGTTCACCAATTACCTTTACAAATACTTCTAATGAGCGGTGACCCACACCAGTGACATATGCTTCCATACACATTGAATCTTGTAATTTGAATGGCTTCAGGAACTGAACATGGTCCATCGCTGCCGTTACGACCGTCGAACGGGTGATCCGCATAGCAGCCACGGAGGCCTCACCGTCGACTAACTCCAAAATCCGACCACCAAATACCGTTCCGTGTTCATTTAGGTCGGCATTGAACACTCGGTGTAAGGAGACGGCGAGTGTTTGATTACATTTAATATCCATTTTTAATCTCCTCGTTAATAATCTTCACTCTTTTATTCTAGCATATTTATTTAAATCGCTTTCATTAATGAAATAAGTTTTAATTGAAAATTTCATAATTTTTTTATCATTTTGTTGTCATTTTTATTTAAAAATAAACTATAATGGAAACAGTTTGAGACGAAAGGATGAGCTTAATGTCAAACGAAAAAAGTCAGATTGTTGATACGAAGGCTTTATATGTCAACCCAGATCGGGGAGTAGCAACACTGAATTACAGTCAAGCATACTTTACCGATATTTACTCTTTAATTAATAGTGAAGGGTTTAAGCACATCGTCAAATTGTACTTGGATTCTCGCAATCCAGATAATGATGACGACGCCTTTGATAATGCCAGCGTTGAC
>CALVFC010000109.1 GCA_944326735.1 uncultured Limosilactobacillus sp.
CCGGGTTAAGTATGATATTGAATTAGGTCACTATCTGAACCCCTGGGATGCCGCTTTTTCATCCCTGTTCTCTGCCGCTGCTGGTGGGATCTTCCCCCTATGCGCCATGACCTTTGCACCGGAAGCTTATAAGTGGTACGCCGTTATTTTAGCGGTTGTCCTAACGAGTGCGTTGACTGGATTTATTTCCTCTAAGTTAGGTAACGGGCTGGTAAAGGTTGCCGTTATCCGGAACATTATCATTGCCCTAATCACTGTTACTATCCACTATTTCGTTGGTAAATTATTCTAAGTGGATTCCCAATGCAACAAAAAAATCACCCCGGCTGTGATCGCCGAGGTGATTTTATTTTGCTAAATTATTTTTTGAAACTCGCATTAGAACCCATATTCTTCTTATCAACGGGCGTATTGAACAGTTGCTCATTGCTGCCCCGGTGACATTCAGCTTGGATAGTGACGTGGCAGATACCGTATTTATCATGCAACAGGTGCTCAACTTCGCTATAGATTGGTTCAATCTGACTAAGCGGCAGGTCATCACAGTTCAAGTGCGCTGAGAAGATAATTCGGTGCTCATCAATCATCCAGGCGTGGATGTGGTGGACATCGTTGACCCCTTTAAGATCCTTGAGGTCCTGGGCAATTGCTTCGTAGTCCAGGTTTGGGGCTGACTGCATTAAGATCTTCAACGTTTGCATGATGATTGGGCAAGCTTCATAACCAATGTAGACAGCAACGGCAATGGTCAACAGTGGGTCCAACCATGGCACGTTAACGAACGTCAAAATCAGTCCACCAAGGATTACGGCCACTGAGGAAAGCGCGTCACTAAGAATGTGCAGGTAGGTGGCCTTCACATTGAGGTTGTCGTGAATTCCCGAATGAAGAAGCAGGGCTGAAACCAGGTTAGCAACAAACCCAATTACCGCCACGGTTAACATGATGCCACCATTGATACGGGTTGGGTGGTTCAATCGTTTAATGGCCTCAATAATTAAGAAGAATGACACAACAATTAGAAAAGTGGCGTTGACCAGCGCCGCCAGGATTTCTGCCCGCCGGTAACCATACGTCCGGCGGGAGGTCTCTGGCTTGCCAGAAATTACTGATGCCACATAACCCAGGATGATTGAGAACGAATCACCGAGGTTATGGAAGGCATCAGACAGTAAAGCTAAACTTCCTGAAAGCAAGCCCCCGACGATTTCGACGACCGTAATCAGGACGTTCAATAGGGTGACGGCAAAGAAACGTTTACCGGTCATACTTTGATTTTGCATATTGAATTCCCCCACAATTAATTCACACCATCATTCTAGCATATTCAAAGCCTTATTAACAAAAAAATTAGGTTAGCCAAAGATCGCTTTTTAGTGTATTATAGAATCGTTTACACGATTTAAAATCAACAGCCGGTCGTAGGCTTCCATATATAAGGAGGAGTTATTACTTTGACACCGATGAAGGAAGATTATCTCAAGATTATCTTTGAACTTGGTGGCAGTCATAAGAAGGTTTCTAATAAGGACATTTCCTTAGGCCTAGGGATCGCTGCAGGTTCAGTAACGGAAATGGTTTCAAAACTGGCTGATGAACAGCTGGTTATTCATGAACCATATGCGGGAATTAGTTTGACTCCCAAGGGCGAAAAGTACGCGGCCGAATTGGTCCGCAAGCACCGTCTGTGGGAAACATTTTTAGTCGATAAGCTGCACTATAATTTTGCCGATGTGCACCAAGAGGCGGAGGTCTTGGAACACCAGACCAGTGATCGCTTGGCGACTGCCTTAGACAACTTTCTGCAACATCCTAAGGCTTGTCCTCATGGTGGGGTAATTCCATCAGCTTCTGGTGAGTTCCCTGAAGTTAGCCGGGTTCTTTTAGCGGATGCCAAGGATGGCGAAAAGGTGACACTGGAACGGTTCTTGGATAATCATGAGTTGCTGACCTACCTTGAAGAATTAAAATTACGTCCGGGTGATGAAGTGACCGTTGTCCGTCACGAACCATTTGAAGGACCACTGGTAATTAAAAAGGCTGGGGATGACCAACCAATTAACGTCTCTTACAAGGCCTCGCACAACATTTTTATCCGGGCTGATAAATAACAGATCAAGGAGGCACTGCCATGCTGACCGAACGACGACGAACGCTGGCTCTCCGGACTTGTGTCCTGGCGGGGCGTCTACTAATTGAAAATGGCTCCAACATGGAACGGGTAAATGATACTATCGAGCGGATGGCGAAGGCAGCGGGCCTGCGCCAGTTCCAAGATTTTACGACATTAACCGGGTTAGTGCTGGGGAGTGATAACCTTCCCAATGCGCAAGTGGCCAATATTCGGCGGCGAAAAAACGACCTGAGCAAGGTGGCGGCTGTTAATGAAGTGTCCCGTGAATTTACGGCGGGCCTCCTTCAACTGCCAGAGGCATATGCCCAGTTACGATCGATTGACCGTCAAAAGGCGGGACGCTGGCAGAACCAGTTTGAGGCATTGGCGGCGGCCATTTTAAGTGCTGTGCTAATGGTTGTCTTTACGGGGGATGTTGTTGACTGGTGGCTGGCCTTTATTGCCGGTGGCTTGAGTTACGCAGTGTTCTCGTTTATTGTCCGTAAATTTAAAATCCAATACTTAGGCGAGTTCTGTGCCTCCATTGTGATTGGCTTAATTGCGTGTGAAAGTGTGAAGTTAGGTGTAGCGACTAACGCTGACGATATTATCATTGGCGGCGTCATGCCGCTTGTTCCGGGGATTCCCTTGACCAACGCCGCTCGCGACCTGGTATCTGGGAATTTGATTTCTGCGCCGACCCGGGGAATTGAAGCCCTCTTGACAGCCGTTGCAATTGGCTCGGCCATTGTGCTCGTCTTACGCTTTGAATAGGAGGGCCATTATGAGTTGGACTAATTTGGTACTTCAATTTATTCTCTCCTACATTTCAACGGTGTGCTTTGGCGTTTTACTCCACATCCCGGTGAAAGCCTATAATGCCAGTGGTCTGATTGGTGGAATTACCTGGGTTATTTACTGGGTAATGTATTACCAGAACCATTGCGGTTTAGCAATCAGCAACCTGGTCGCCGCAATCCTCATTTCACTTTTTTCAATGGTGGGGGCCCGTCATCGTAAAATGCCCATGATCGTCTTTAACGTTCCTGCCCTGGTCCCATTTGTGCCGGGTGGTCAGGCGTACAAAATGGTTCGTAACTTTGCTATTGGTAACAACCATTTGGTCATGGTTTACATGTACCAGGTAATCGTCATTGTGGGCGCGATCACGCTTGGCTTTGGGCTCGGCGAGTTAATGATCCGGGCATTTGGCTATTTGAAAAAGTTTCTGCGGAAAAGATCCCGCGCTACCCACTAAGGGTGTGCTATACTTCTACTTATATTGAATTCAAGGAGAAAAACAATGCTAATTGTTCGCGATTCACGGCGGTGGCAACGTTTCACGATTAGTGCCGTCGCTTTTATTGTTTTAATGTTAATGGTCAAGTTTAACGCAGCGGTGGGAACCACCATTGATGCCGTTTTCCAATCACTGTTCACTAGTCAACAGTTGGAAAATGCCGGTTGGTTCCACACTTTAATGTCGCTATTGACCTTCTTGGGCAAGCCAGTCCTCGACATTGTCTGGGTACTGATCATTGCAATTGTGATGTGGCTACGGCGTTACAAGATTCCTGCGGTGTGGGCAGTATGTACCATTCTTGGTGGGGATGTTTTGGGCACGCTGATCAAGCACTTTGTTAAGCGGGTGCGGCCAGCACAGCACTTGGCAGCTGACGATGGTTATAGTTTCCCCAGTGGTCACGTATTAGGCTTCTTCTTAGTGGCTGGAATCTTATTCTTGATTGTGATTCCAATTATCCAAAAGGCCGCTGTCCGGACTATTTGTCAATTATTGTTGATCTTTGCAGTCTTCTTCTTAGCAGTCTCTCGGGTGTACTTATATGCGCACTGGCCGGCTGACACAATTGGTGCAATGCTGCTTGCCTATGCCTGGCTGCAGGTTGCAGAATGGCTCTATGTTGCGTGGGCACCTAAGCTGCAGCAAGTTGGTTTCCTGTCTGATTCAGCAATTTAATATCATAAAATAATGTGGTCGCTTCATCGGGCGGTCACTTTTTTGTTATTTCCTGGGGAATATGTATGAAAAATTTAAATTTAATTGCCATCAACCAGCAAAATGCTGAGCTACTTTCACCGCTATTACGGGATCCCGCCCTCTTGTTGGCGGCTGGATTAAAGTTTTCACCGGCCGTGGGACTGTTAGGGATTCAACTGCTGGCTGCGAATGAACACCTTTTTGCCATTTCCATTCACCAACAGACGGTGGGAATATTATTACTTGGCCACCAGTATGGCCAGGAAGGTGAAATTCTGCCCGACCAGTGGGAAATTGGTTATGCTGTCTTGCCAGAATTTCAAAATCGGGGGATTGCAACAGCAGCCGTTCGCCAAGTGATTGCCAAGCTTGCCGGCCGCCGTCAAACTGTCACTATCACCGCGAAAATTAAGGAAGACAACCGCGCCTCACAAGCCGTCGTTCGTCACGCTGGCTTTTCTTTGCGGTCATGTCACAACGGTATTCAACATTGGCAAATGGTCTGTAAATGATAATTGTAGTTGCGATTCTTATTAATGAGAGTATAATGAGAAATCAATGAAGAGGTCGCACACTTCATCAGTACACGGTGTTAGGTTATTAAGAACCGGAGCAGCGTTGGAAAGGGGAGTTGTGCCGAAACAACCGTGAGCTTAATCTGGTGGTTGTTGGGCTGTGGTTGAATAAGCCACAGACTGTCGCAGTATTAGCGGAGCGCTTCCTTAAAACTAACGGTTGAATAACAACGAGGTTTTAGTGGGCACTCCTGCTAAAACCTTTTTTATTTTTGGATTGAATAAAATGGAGGAGTTTTCTTATGTCAGAAAATTCAAGTAGTAGTCAGGGCAACGGTGGTCATATTCACCGGACGCTGCAAACACGTCACCTGGC
>CALVFC010000110.1 GCA_944326735.1 uncultured Limosilactobacillus sp.
TCCAATAACCAGTTGTGATAATTTAGCCAGTCCCTTAACTTTGGCACCGGGGATGTCATCCTTGGCCATTGTGTATTGAGTAGTCCCGTTTTGAGCACCAATGGTCTTGCCCTTGTAGTCGCTTAACTTCTTGAACTGGTTCTTATCACTCTTGTTGACCAGCATGTAACTGTGGCCGGTGTAATAACTATTGGAAAAGTCAACGCTCTTCTTACGCTCAGGAGTGGCATTCATCCCCGCAATCACACAGTCAACCTTACCAGTTTCCAGTGCCACCAGGAGGGAATCAAAGTCCATGTTCTTGATCACGAGTTTAACGCCGAGGTCCTTAGCGAACTGCCGGGCCATGTCCATTTCAAATCCAACGTATTTCGTTTTGCCGTGGTCCTTAGTAGTAAATTCGTAAGGTGGATAGTCGGCACTAGTCCCAACGACTAACGTTCCCTTTTGCTTGATTCGCTGTAATGAGTCGTCAGTGGTTGTTAACTGACTGCTAGCGCTGCTGGCGGAACTGCTGCTAGAACTAGCCGCAAATGCGCCGAGGGGACTAACAATCAGGCTAATACAAAGTGTCAGTAATAATAGTAAAATATGGTGTTTTTTCATTAGCCTTCTACTCCTCTTTCAAATGTTGGTGACTAATATACACTTAATAGATTAAATATGCAAGATATTTTTGAAATATTGATTAAAAATACTATATTATGCAGCAAAATGAATAAAGGGCTGAATATTTGATTAGTGGTTACTACCATTAGTAAAATTTAAAAAAGTTGGCAATCAATATTGACAGTCTGAAACGAATTAGGTACAATTTCTTTTGTAGTGTGAAGATTGCAGATGCAATCTCTGATACGTAACTTTAAGCTCGGAGGGAGGGAATCAACATGTCAAAAACAGTCGTTCGTAAGAATGAATCTTTGGATGACGCTCTTCGACGCTTTAAACGTTCAGTTTCACGTAACGGAACTTTGCAAGAATACCGCAAACGCGAATTCTACGAAAAGCCAAGTGTAAAACGTAAGTTGAAATCCGAAGCGGCACGTAAGCGCAAGAACAAGCGCCGTCGTCGTTATTAATTCCAATAGCTCCTACCAAGCCTTGGTAGGAGCTTTTTTAGTGTACAAGGGGGTTAATCAGATGAGTTTATTACAAGATTTAACTAAAGACATGGTTGCAGCGATGAAGAGTCGTGATAAGGAAACTTTGAATACTGTGCGGATGCTGAAGGCAGCGGTCAAAAACGAACAAATTGACAAGGGCCACGAATTAACACCAGATGAAGAAGTTGCTGTAATGTCACGGGAATACAAGCAACGGAAAGAATCCTTAGAAGAATTTAAAAAGGCCGGTCGGGATGACCTGGTAAAGCAAACTCAGGCCGAAATGAAGATTGTGGAAAAGTTCTTGCCAAAGCAATTATCTGCTGATGAAGTTAAGAAGGTTGTCGACGATACGATTGACCAGTTAGGTGCTTCTGGTATGAAGGACTTTGGTAAGGTCATGGGTGCTGCCATGGGTAAGCTCAAGGGTCAAGCCGATGGTAAAATTGTTAACCAAACTGTTAAGGCAGAGTTAAACAAGTAGTCTGATTGATTGTTACAGACAGTTGATGTCTGTAAAAGAAAGGAACAAATAGTTATGTGTACTTCAGTTATTTATACCGCTGGTGATTCATATTTTGGCCGTAACCTGGATCTCGAAGTATCATTCGGTCAACAAGCGGTAATTACGCCGCGTGATTATGCGCTGCATTTTCGTAAACTACCAACCATTGATCACCACTATGCAATTACCGGGATGGCGCTCGTCCAGGATAACTATCCGCTGTATTTTGATGGTGCTAATGAAAAGGGCTTGGGGATGGCCGGATTAAACTTCGATGGTCCTGCTCACTACTTTCCAGAACAAGCTGGCAAACAAAACGTGACGCCATTTGAATTTATCCCATATGTTCTCGGCCAGTGCGCCACCGTAGCTGAAGCAAAGGAATTGTTGAAGAACGTTAGTTTAATCAACATCAACTTTTCTGATAAGCTGGCCTTGTCGCCATTGCACTGGTTGATTGCGGATAAAAGTGGCGCTTCGATTGTCGTTGAATCCACCACTGCGGGGTTGAATGTTTACGATAATCCAGTGGGGGTTTTGACCAATAATCCTGAATTCCCCCAACAATTACAGAATCTGGCTAACTACCAAAGTGTGTCACCAGCCAATCCAGTAAATACGTTGTCACCTAAACAATCTTTGCTAGTTTATAGTCGTGGATTAGGGTCTCATTTCCTTCCGGGCGGGATGGATTCAGAAAGCCGGTTCGTCAAAGTTGCCTTTACGAAGGAAAATGCCCCGGCTGGTAAATCTGAGGATGAGAACGTGGTCAACTACTTCCACATTCTCCATTCTGTTGAACAACAAAAGGGCTTGGATGAAGTTGCACCAAACACTTTTGAGTACACGATCTATTCTGATGGGATGGACTTAACAACGGGAACTTTCTATTACACGACCTACAGTAATAATCAAATTAATGCTGTTAAGATGCCAAAGGATCAGTTAGATCAAGATCAACTGATGACCTTTGACCTGCAAGAAAAGTCCGCCGTTAACTACCAAAATTAATAATTACGCAAATAGCATGAAGACCAGCGAGTTGTCGCTAAATCTTCATGCTATTTTTATACAAAAATATATTCAAATTAAAGTATATTTACCCGAAACTTAAATAAATTTAGCATAAACTGTTGATTTTTATTCATTAACCGTGTATTGTATTTAGCAACTTACAAAATATCACTTTGATTTGGAGGATGAGAATATGAGTAAAGAAAAGATTGTTTTAGCTTATTCCGGTGGTTTAGATACCTCTGTTGCCATTGCTTGGTTAAAGGATAAGGGTTATGACGTAATTGCATGTTGTATTGATGTTGGTGAAGGACTTGACCTGGAAGCAATTAAGGAAAAGGGAACCCAGGTTGGTGCTTGGAAGTCCGTCGTGATTGACGCCAAGGAAGACTTCGCTGAACAATTCGTTCTCCCGGCACTTCAAGCCCATGCAATGTATGAAGAAGCATATCCACTAGTTTCTGCTCTTTCTCGTCCTCTTATCGTTCAAAAATTAGTGGCCGTCGCTAAACAATACGGTGCAACTGCCATTGCCCACGGTTGTACAGGGAAAGGAAACGACCAAGTTCGTTTCGAAGCCGGCATCCACGCTCTGGCACCAGATATGAAGATTGAAGATCCAATTCGTGATTGGCACTGGTCACGGGAAGAAGAAATTCAATACGCCAAGGATCACGGTATTCCAGTCCCAATTACCAAGGCTAGTCCATACTCCATTGACGAGAACCTGTGGGGACGGGCCAATGAATGTGGAATTCTGGAAGATCCATGGGTTGCCGCACCAGCAGATGCCTACGCACGGACGGTTGCTATTGAAGACACCCCTGACACCCCAACTACCATCCAAATTACCTTTGAAGAAGGGGTTCCAACCGCTATTGATGGTGAAGAAATGCCATTAGCTAAATTGATTATGAAATTGGACAAGTTAGCCGGGGCAAACGGCATTGGCCGGATTGACCACGTTGAAAACCGGTTAGTTGGAATTAAGTCCCGGGAAATTTATGAATGCCCAGCAGCCACCGTTTTACTCGCTGCTCATAAGGACCTCGAAGACTTAACCGAAGAACGTGAAGTGGCTCATTTCAAGCCAATCGTTGAACACCAAATGAGTCAGTTGATTTACAATGGCCTTTGGTATTCTCCATTAATGAATGCTTTAGTTGCATTTATTGACCAAACACAAAAGGTTGTTAACGGGGTAGTTAGAGTAAAGCTATTTAAGGGTAACGTGGTTTGTGAAGGCCGGAAGTCACCTAATTCGCTTTACGATAAGAACCTGGCAACGTACACTTCCGCTGATGAATTTGACCAGGAAGCCGCAACTGGCTTTATCAAGCTCTGGGAACTGCCTGATAAGGTATACGGTCAAGTGCAAGCAAAGGCTAACAAGGGCCATTTAACGACGCCAAATAATAAAGGAGATTTTGCCCATGCCAATTAAACGAATGTGGGGCGGCCGGTTTGAATCCGCTGGTGATGACTTAGTGAATCAGTTTGGCGCTTCCATTCAGTTTGATCAGGAAATGGCAGAGGAAGATTTGGAAGGGTCACTCGCTCATGTCAAGATGCTTGGTGCCACCGGAATCCTTTCTCAGGACGACGCTACCAAGATCGAGCAGGGCTTACACACCTTGCAGAAAAAGCTGCATGCTGGTCAGCTTCATTTCTCAATCGATAATGAAGACATTCATATGAATATGGAAGCCTTATTGACAGCGGAAATTGGCCCCGTCGCTGGAAAACTTCACACTGCGCGGAGTCGGAATGATCAAGTGGCAACCGATTTCCACCTGTATTTGCTAAAGCGGCTTCCGAAGGTGATTAAGGCGATTCGTCATTTGCAGGCGGTGCTGGTTGCCAAAGCTGAGGACAATGTGGAAACGATTATGCCCGGTTATACGCATATGCAGCATGCTCAACCGATTTCTTATGGCCAGTATTTGATGGCCTACTTTCAAATGTTCCAGCGAGACGTTGAACGGTTTGAATTCAACGTTAAGCATACCAGCCTCTCACCATTAGGGGCCGCCGCTTTAGCCGGAACAACGTTTCCTATTGACCGCTCAATGACGGCTAAGGAACTGGGCTTTGCGGACATCTATGCGAATTCGATGGATGCGGTATCTGACCGTGATTTTGCCTTGGAGTTTCTTAGTAATGCCAGCATATTGATGACCCACCTTTCCCGCCTGTGTGAGGAAGTCATCTATTGGTGCTCATACGAATTTGGGTACCTCAGTTTGGCTGATAGCTATTCTACTGGCAGTTCCATCATGCCCCAGAAGAAGA
>CALVFC010000111.1 GCA_944326735.1 uncultured Limosilactobacillus sp.
GGTCATTCCAGTAATCCTGACTTACTTCATCCGGCGGCACGTTACGGAAAGTCGAGAATTCTTGACCGCTCACAAGAAGGCCGTGGAAACGCATGAAAAGATCGCCGTTAGTCGCCTGTTTGCGACTCCTGGTTTAGCCATTCAAACCCTTGGCTTAATGGTCATGACCATTGTCCAAATCGCCGGTTACTTCGGTTTGATGAACTGGTTACCTTCCATTGTCCAAAAGCAACAAGGTCTGTCCGTATCGGGTTCTTCCATCTGGATGATCGCAACCATCATCGGCATGAGTATCGGGATGATGGTCTTCGGGACGATCATGGATAACTTTGGTCCCCGCTGGGCATTCGGTATCTTCCTGATCGGTTCTGCTTCGGTAATGTTCACCATCCTGATGGTCAAAAGTGCGGTTGCCCTCGTCTTGGCCGGTGCCTTGATCGGGTTCTTCTCTAACGGAATGTTCGGTGGTTACGGGGCTGTCATCTCCCGTCTCTACCCAACGGAAATTCGGTCAACTGCTAACAGTATCATCATGAACGTCGGCCGGGCCATCGGTGGCTTCTCCTCAGTGGTAATTGGTCTCCTGATGGACCACTACACCTTAGCCGTTACCATGGGTTGCTTGTCCGCCCTCTACATCCTGAGCTTTGTCGTCATGTCACTGCTGCCAGGAATGCGGAAGTTAAGTCGGTAAATTTAAATAAGAATAAACAAAGTCCCAGCATTAGCGAATGTGCTAGTGCTGGGACTGTTTGGTTTAAACTTCTACTGCAACATAGTCAAAATGTGCTCGCTACACGTACTACTGCTACCGAGTCGAAACATGTTCGCCGTGACCGCAACTTCCGCCTAATTATCCCGGACTTGATTGCTATCACAATCATCGTCCGGGATTCATTAGTGCTCAGTTGCTAATTCGTCACGGCTCACACTCTACTACTTAATCAGCCCATCCAAAAACGTCACAATGTAGTACAGCAAAATGGCAGCAATGCACAATTGCAGCAACTGCCACATCCCATGCAATACCTTCTTATTCCATTCCTTATTTGATTGATTCTTTGGCTTTTGATCCACGGTCCTATATCCTCCTGTTTGCTAATGTCAGTATTATACCACGCGGGCATTTTAGTTAGTCAACTGTCATAATATCCATCTCTTCAAGGACATCCCCGACGAGTGCTGGCTGCAAAGTCACCTCACCAGTCGGGCGGCCACCAATCTGCGGCAGGAAGTAGCGCACAATGGCCCGGTAACCCTCGCCCGGCGCCATCTCCGGATTCCGTTCAATCCAAATTGGTGAAAAGGCATTAATTTCATCATCATTGTACAAGTTGTATTGGTGAATCACCGTCTGCAGATCTTCCATGATCCGCCGGTATGGGTGTTGCAGGCGCAATTGCTCCAAATCTTCTAACGTTTCCCCAGTACTCGTATCAAATGGCGGATTTTCCGTGAAGTACGATTGGATACGCTGGAGGCCACTATAGGATAGCGCCGTCACAAAGGTATTCCCCTGGTGCACATCTTCCAGGTCCGTCAGTGATAATTGCGTTTCACGCGCGAGCACCGTCAAATATTGGTCCGCCATCGCAATTAATTCGGACTCAATCAATTGTAAATCGCTACGAGTAATCATTAAATCTCCTCCTCTCACACATTTTTTGTCTTCATATAGTAAACATTGTTAATTATGACCATATTTTGCGGCAAATTACAAACAATTCGTTAATTATATGGTTGGTCTAGTCCATCAATGTTATAATTGAACTTGTAAAATTGAAACCGCATACATGCGGACAAGGAGTGATTATGATGGCAGAACCATTATTTCTAAAGCCAGTATTTCACGAAAAGATTTGGGGTGGTCGCCACTTGGAAACCGATTTTGGTTATAAGATTCCCGATGGCACAATTGGTGAATGTTGGGCAATTTCTGGACACCCACACGGTCCAAACGTTATTGAGAACGGTCCTTACAAGGGTCAATTATTACCAGACGTTTATAAGGAACACCCAGAACTGTTCGGTAACCCAAAGTCCCCGGTATTCCCATTGTTAACCAAGATTTTGGATGCTAACGCTTCACTTTCCGTTCAAGTTCACCCCGACAACAAGTACGCTGAGGAACACGAACATGAATTAGGAAAGACTGAATGCTGGTATGTCATCCACGCCGAACCAGGTGCTTACCTGACATACGGTCACACTGCTAAGACTCGTCAAGAGTTAATCGACATGATCGACAACCACCAATGGGACAAGCTCTTCGGCAAGAAGCCCGTCAAGACTGGTGACTTCGTTTATGTTCCATCCGGCACGATTCACGCGTTGAATAAGGGAATCATCGTCCTGGAAACCCAACAAAGTTCTGACACAACCTACCGGATTTACGATTACGATCGGGTTGATAAGAAGACTGGCAAGAAGCGTCAACTCCACTTGAAGCAGTCCAAGGAAGTTACGACCGTTCCATTCAAGGAACCTAAATTACACGAAACCAGTGAAAAGATTGGCGACTCTACCGTCACGACCTTGATTACCCAACCAGATTCACCATTCTTCTCCGTTTACAAGTGGGACGTTCATGGTGAACTGACCCGCAAGCATGAACATGGCCCATACACGTTGATTTCAATTATTGACGGGGATGGTTCCATCACGGCTGACGGCAAGACTTACGAACTCCACAAGGGTGTTCACTTCATCGTTCCGGCCACGATCAAGGAATGGACAATGAAGGGTGACATGTTAGTCATCGCTTCCGAATCTGTTGAATAAAGTAAATAAAGCTTGGAAATAAAGAAGCGGCTCGCATTTTGAATGCGAGTCGCTTTTGTTGTGGTGGTGGATGTTTCTACTACAGCAGAGTTGAATTGTGTTCCGCCAGGAGCTTGCTAAAGTTCTACTGCAACATAATCTAATTGTGTTCGCCATTTTTTCAGGCAACAAAGTCTAATTGTGTTCAGCCTAAACCTCCCTCGAGCTAAAGCACATCAACTTCTACTGCTACATAGTCGAATTGTGCTCGCCCTAAGGCCTTAGCTGATAGCTACGTAAGGATCCTTGATGCGCTTACGCACCTCAAGAACCTTACTAGGCTATCCGTACAGGCCTTTATACGGGCTCACTACTTGAAATATTTGTCCAACGCCTTCCCATACTCCACGAGTTCCTTCATGCTGGCCTGCTTCTCAGGCTCGACAATCTGGCCGGGAACGCGGTCTTCCTCATCATAAATCTGGTGACTGCCCCAAATACACAGCGAATTCATCAAGTCGCGCAAGGAACCGCCGGCCTCAGTCAACGTCCACTTATGATCGTCATCCTTAATTGGGTTGACAATGCCCAACTTCTGCAAGCTAGTTAAATCATTTGCAACTGTCTTATCAGTAGCATCCGGTAACAACTGTTGCAATTCTGCCTCGTCGAATGGACGAAAACCTAACCAAAACAATAACCGTGGTTGCCATTCATTGGACAATACTTGGAGAGCAAAATCAATTCCAGTTTTATTGCTAGTGTTTGTCATAATCTGCACCTCGACACTTAAAATAGTTCTCGGTTTCTCTTCTATCCACCATCATTATACCGGATTACCAGACAAATGTTAAAATTTTGTGCAATTATTCGCAAATTCCTAACAATTTGACTGGTGATATCGTTCGAAAAGAACATCATAGAAATCAGAACTAAAGTTATCGCCGTAGGTTTGGTTGGCGGCAGCGGACACAGTCTGTGCCATGATCTGAAAAATCATACTCTCGTGGTGTTGCCGGTGCTGGTGCCAATTATAACTCGGGGCCTTCTTGAACATCCCCGCCACGTCACTCTTCTTAGCTCCATAATGGCGACAAAGATTTTCTAACGACGACAGGTGAATCGTCCCCACATCATGAGCCGCCCGCCGCATCCGCCGGAAGGTTTTCAGGTTCGTATCAATGATTACCCGAATCATTTGGCGCTTCTTTCCCTTAAACGTGGCTAATACCGCACCAGCATCCTCGTCGTAACAGTAATTATCCAGGTAATGATTCATAAAGAAGACCACCGCCGGATTAGATCGGCCACATGTTGGGACGAGCGCATAATTACCAGCGACGTAGCCCAGTGTCCGTTCCGTAATCATTTGGTATAGGCACCGCATCTCATAGTAGTGAATGCCAGCGACCCGACTAAAACGGTCGAGCACCTTTTTCAGTGACTGGTTCAGGACAATCAACTGGCCATACCTCGTTATTACTAATGTCTGCCGCTTCTTATAGCGAGTGACTAACAAAGTATTATCCCAACGTACCTCAAAACCAATGGTGAACTCTTGGATAGGTAAAGTGGTGAGTTTCCGCAAATCTATTGTTTCGATGATCAACACCCTACTTTCTCGAAAAACTTAATTTTTAAATAAATTTTGCTCATCTCTGAACGAATATTAAGATATGTGATTTTTTAACCGCTGTCAATCACTTTTTCAGTGCGATCTAGTGATTCTTATCATTCGCTCAGGAGCGGCTACTTAGGGTAAATTAAAGGCACTCAAGAGCTCTTGGGAATTAAATCACAAAGAGGTTCCCAAATGAAAAATAATAAACTTTCTGCTGGCCTAATCTACCTATCAGTTAACAATCGGCAGCGTCTTGTCCATGCCGTCCTCAAGAAGTTATGTATCTCCCCGACCGATGATCGTTATGACGACCTCTTCCAGGAAGGCTGTTTAATCTTTGCGGAGGCTTTTGCCCACCATCATGATCCCGTTAACGACGAAAGGCAGCTAATGAACTTTGCCTTCAAACGGATCTATTGGCGACTGCTTGATCAATTACGCCGCACTGGTAGGCAAACTGCCACTACTGCTCTTTCCCTCGATGATGAACAGCAATCT
>CALVFC010000112.1 GCA_944326735.1 uncultured Limosilactobacillus sp.
GCCAATAGTACCAATGTTTACATGGGGCTTTGTACGTTCATAATGTTCTTTTTCAGCCATTAATGAAAACCTCCTGTGAATTTACAAGTATAATGCCAGTCAACACGTGACTGACACACCCTTATAGATATTGTACTACTTCTTTTCGCCAATGAAAAGATTAATCACATGGCTCTCAAGAAGAATTCTTTAACATGATATCAACTATCTTTCAATTTGTAAATGAGTTTATCCGACTTTAGTTGATTTTTTCAATAATTTGATTGATTTTGTGCTGCCACTGCTGTTCGTCAGCTGATTCATCTGGCATTGACTCGCCCATCATCAAGCTCTCTAATACTTGCACCCATTTAGCAGGACGATGGATAATCTGATTAGCAATTGGGGCTAATAGAATGGCCTGCAGGTCAAGTTGCTGATTAAGGGTCGTTAACAGTTGTGGATTACTATTTGTAAATTGCTGTTCAATGATATCCCGACACTGCTGAATGACAGTGGCTTGATATGCTGATGGGCAATTTGCCGGAATAATGTGGTGTTCATTGTCATCAATCGTCAACATCACAATGTCCTTTTGCCACCGTAACCGTTGCAAAATATTTAATAACTCCGAACGAACAAATGGGTTAGTAAAGGGATCACGCAGTAAAAACTGACACCCCACCATAAAATCCTGTAGTGGTAACTGGTCGCCACCGGCAAGTCGCTGCTGCTGTTCTGCTAGGGAACAATCTCCTAAATGGTAAAAAGTCCGTAGTTGATTATGAATCGTCACTTGAAACTTTTCCCGATAGTCAGTTTCAGCTTTCTCAACCAAAGTCTTTGCTTCTATGCGAATTCCTTCAGGCAGTTGATTAACAACCATTCGACCCGAAATGTAATGATTAACTGCTAAATAGATTTTAATGATTAATAAACCATTCTGTTCGTTAATCGCGGAATCCGGAAAATTAAGGACGGCCTGGTAGGCTTCCTGAAATCTTTTGGCCAGGTATAACGTCCGCGCCGCCTTAAATGTGATTTGGGGATTGTCAATCTGCTCACTGAGATCACTCCAACAGTCTGCTGCTCTGGTCCAATCCTGATTTTGTTCAAGTTCCTCAGCTTGGTGGGCAATTTTCTTTTGTTTCTCATTCATGTCATTCACTCCTGCAATTTCCAATTCAATAGATATCAAAAGGACTGGGTCCACTCCCAGTCCTTTTATCACTATTTATCTTTATTCTCTTGTTGGTGCTTGCGGCCACGACCACGTCCTTGATGACGCTGCTTTTGCTTTTTAACAGGTTTGCTATTTTCATTCTTACTATTTGAATGACTATTATTACGACGGTGAGAATGCTGGTTAACTTCCATAATAACTGGCAGGATCACTGGGTGCCGTTTAGTTTGGTCAAACAAGAACCGGTTCAGCTTCTCACGAACGCTTTGCTTAAGGTGGCCCCAATCAAATTCCTTTTCGGCTAAGTTTTCTTCGACCACTTTTTCAACCAAATCAGCACTCTGCTTCATTAGTTGACGATTGGTTTTAACAAAGACAAAGCCGCGCGATGTAATTTGGGGACGGGCAACAATCTTTTTGTTCTTTCGATCAATCGTGACGACTACCACGAAAATACCGTCTTCAGACAGAACACGCCGGTCGCGCAAGACAATGTTTCCAATATCACCAATCCCGGTACCGTCGATCATAGTATTGGCGACATCAATGTGTTCACCAACGTGGAAGGTACCGTTCTTATAGGTTAGGACATCCCCCTTATTCAACAGGAAAATATGATCAGCAGGGATCCCCACTTCTTCAGCTAGTTCAGCATGCCGGTCCAGCAGCCGATATTCCCCCTGAATTGGCACAAAGAACTTTGGCTTCATAAAGTTCAGCATCAGTTGTTCATTGTCCTGGTTGGCATGGCCAGATGGGTTAAGGTCGTCAGAAATAAACTTAACCTCGGCACCAGTCCGGTAAATCATATCCTTCGTCTTCTGAACTTCAGTTTCCTGAGCATACGATGGCGTAGTCGTGACAAATACTAAATCATCTTCCGTTAAGTGGAGGTTGGCATTATCTCCGTTAGCAATCTGCTGCAACGATTTGATTGGTTCCCCCATCTTACCAGTTTCCAAGATCACCACTTGGTTAGGATCCAGCTTGTCAGCTTCCTTCATACTGATCAATAAGCCATCAGGTAGCTTCAGCTTACCGAGCTGCATAGCGGTATCAATAATTTGTTCAATGTCTTGGCCAGATAAGACAATCTTACGATCCACAGCGACTGCGGCATTGATGATTTGTTGTACCCGCATAATATTAGATGCAACGGAAGCCACGATGATCCGGCCATTTTGGTATTTAAAGGTTTCCTTGATGTATTCACCAATATCCTTTTCACGGGCGGATGCCCCAGTAATCTCAGCACCAGCTGAATCACTCATCAGAAGTAAAACACCTTGTGAACCAATTTCGGCTAACCGTGCTAAGTCAGTCTGATATCCCTTCGTCGCAGTTTGATCAAATTTAAAGTCACCAGTGTAAACGATGTTGCCCTGCTTGGTCTCCAGGACAATTCCCAAAGTATCTGGAATAGTGTGCGTGGTGGAGAAGAATGAAACGGTCACATCATCAAAATCGATTGCCGTTCCCTCATCAACAACATGGAAATTATTAAACTTCTTAACTTCCTTATGACTCTTGACGGCCAATTTAGCCAGGGCAATAGTCATTTCACTACCAAACACTGGAACATCAAAGTCCATTAAGAAGTACGGGAGCGCACCGATTGCATCGGCGTGTCCGTGGGTCAGGAAGACACCCACAATATCGTTTTTCCGTTGTTTCAAGTATTCCCAGTCCGGGATAACAACGTCAATTCCCATCAAATCATTTTCCGGGTACTTTAACCCCACATCTAGAATAAAAATCTGATGACCGATTTCGACAGCATACATATTTTTACCGTTTTCGCGGACACCGCCAAACGGAATTACTTTTACATTACTCATTTAAAGAGCTCCTTTAGTTTTTAATTCACTTAATTGTCGTGATTAATTTATACGTGCATAAAACGCTAATAACATCTTAACACACAAGTTAGGAGCAATGAAACTAATCAAAGAATAAAAAAACACCCGCCCTGGAAAGGACGAGTGTAAATTTGATGGATTACCGACGAAGACCTAACTTCTTGATCAGTTCACGGTATGCATCCAAGTCAGTCCGACGTAAGTATGCTAACAAGTTACGACGGTGACCAATCTTCTTCATCAAACCACGTTGTGAGTGGTAATCATGCTTGTGAGTACGGAGGTGTTCGTTCAGTTCGTTAATGTCAGCAGTTAATACAGCGACTTGAACTTGAGTTGAACCGGTGTCACCTTCGTGAGTAGCAAATTCCTTGATGATTTGATCTTTACGTTCTTTTGAAATAGCCATGTGTTTTCCCACCTTTCAAATTATAGTCCGCCTAGTTCTAAGTATTACGTCGGTGAGGATCGTAAAACTGAGAAGAGGCAAATGGTTAAGTAACCTCAAGTAATATACCTAATTTTGGAATAAATTGCAAGCTCCTTTCCCGAAATAATTGTTTCCTATTGCATTGACATCAACTCTTTTGTATAATGACAAATGTTGAAAATTCTGGTCAACTTAATATTGGGTAATGGAGGTGAAACTCATGCCAATCATCAAATCAGCAATCGAACGTGTTAAGACTAGTGAAAAGGCCGAAGCACGTAATGCATCCCAATTAAGTAAAATGCGGACTGCTATTAAGAAATTCGACAAGGCTAAGCTTGCCGGTGCCGACAACCTTGACGATCTTTACAAAGATGCTATCTCAGCAATCGACCGCGCCCACTCTAAGGGCTTAATCAAGGCTAACAAGGCTGCTCGTGATAAGTCACGTCTTTCAGCACGTTACGCTAAGTAATAAAAAGGACTGGGCAATTATTGCCTAGTCTTTTTTATTTATCTTCTTATTAGAAAACGGATCCAGTGTCGTCCTGGATCCGTTTTTGTTTTATGAAACCTTTTGCTGAGAATACTGTAGCATGAACAGTTGAAACATCAACGCGGGATCACGCTGACTAGTCTTTAACGCCTTCTCGATCTTGATTAATCCCAAGTAAGCATTTTCCAGAGCCAGCAGTGAAAAACGTCGCGTCGTTTGCAAACCGAGCTTGACACGGTATGGATGAACATGCAGACGACTAGCTAATGTGCCTTGACTCAGTCCCCGCGCATTCAAAACTTTTAGTTGAATTAATAACCGAAACTGGCTCACCAGAACGGCATTAATCCGCAGTGGTGGTTCCTGACTATCCAGCAGTTGTTGGTATAAGGACAACGAACGTCTTTGATCACGCTTGAGGACCGCTGTCACCAGGTCAAAAACATTATCATCTAAAGTCTGCGGGACAAGATCAATCACATCCTGCTGACTAATTTTCTTATTTTGGTAAGCTAATAATTTGAGCTTAGATAGGTTGGCGGCCATTAAACCATAATCGGCGTTTGTCCGTTGAACTAATGTTTCTAAGGCAGGATTATCGATCTGATAACCATCCCCAGCTAGTTCATCCACCACTTGTTGTTTGGCCTGACGTTCATTTAACGGCGCAGCATCAACTTGAACTGCCTGCTTCTTCAGCAACTTAACTAGACCCTTACGCCCATCTAATTTTTCGTATGGGGCAAAAAAGACCAGAATAGTGCTGGGTTCAGGATTTTGTAAATACTTTTGCAATGATGCTAAATCGTGATCAACTTTAGCCTTTGCTTTT
>CALVFC010000113.1 GCA_944326735.1 uncultured Limosilactobacillus sp.
GCTGCAGATTTCTGGTCTATCGCACGGGACGGGTGTGTGGTTGGACAACGCCCAGGAGCTGATCAAGGACGGGACCGCCACGATTGCCAACGTGATCGGTTGTCGTGACAACATCATGACCGACTTGATCCACTACGGTCTGGATTCTGAAACCTCCTTCCAGGTGATGGAATCCGTGCGTCACGGTCGGGGAATCCCTGATGAGTGGCAGGAAAAGATGCGTAAGGCTAACGTGCCACAGTGGTACATGGACTCGTGTCTGAAGATCAAGTACATGTTCCCGCGGGCCCACGCGGCCGCCTACGTTCTGATGGCCCTGCGGATTGCCTACTTCAAAGTCTACTTCCCGCTGGTTTACTACTGTGCCTTCTTCTCTGTGCGGGCTGACGACTTTGATGTGGTCGCCATGGCCCACGGTAAGGATGCGGTCAAGCACCGGATGGCGGAGATCAACGAGCAGGGGAACGACGCCAGCGCTAAGGACAAGAATCTGCTGACGATCTTGGAGCTGGCCAACGAGATGCTGGAGCGGGGCTTCAAGTTCAAGATGGTCGACCTCAACAAGTCCGACGCCTCCAACTGGCTGATTAATGGGGACAGCCTCATCGCACCGTTCCGGGCTGTGCCAGGCCTGGGGCTGAACGTTGCCAAGCAGATCGTGGCGGCGCGGGAAGAGAAGCCGTTCCTGTCTAAGGAAGACCTTGCCGAACGGGGGAAGGTTTCCAAAACGCTGATCGATTTCCTCACCAAAAACCATGTATTGGACGGTCTGCCAGATAGTAACCAGCTTGACCTGTTCTCCGACTTATAATTAAATGATAATAAAATTAATATGCTGATTTTACCAGCTCTCAAATGGGCACAAAATGGGCAAAAATTAAGCGGTGCTGATTAATTTCAGCATCGCTTTTTTAGTATTGATCAATTTCACCGATTCGATTTTCAAAATCTTCCTGAGTCTGCTTAGTCACATGCATATAAATCTTGACGGTCAAATCGCCGTTAGCGTGGCCAACCCGTCTTTGAATTACTCGCAAAGGGACATTCATATCGGCCAGAACAGATACATGAGTATGACGGAAGTAGTGAGTAGTAACTTCCTTATCAATTTTCTGCCGTGCAGTAACTCTTTTTAAGACCTGGTTAGCTGTATTGACGTTTAGTGGCCGCTGCTTGTCGTAAGTGTTGGCAAGCTGATTGTAAGCAAAGAGAAGGGCATCTTTATCTTTGCCCTTCATCCTACGTTTAACGATCTCTGTAGCTTCCGGAGATAGGACAATCGTTCTTAATCCAGCGAATGTCTTGGTTGTATCTGAAATTATATGACGAGCCGGATTCTTTTTGAAGAGCATGGTTCCATCAATCCTGATATATGTTTTACCATTCTCCTCAATGACATCATTAACTTGCAAAGCCGACAACTCACCGAACCGCATACCAGTTAAAAATTGAAGCTTAAAAGCGTCAACGTAGTGGTACAGATTGCGGTCAATACAGTCATTGATGATCTTGTGGTATTCATCCATCGTAAGGTACTTGTTTTCGATCTCATCACGTCTTCGGGCAGATTCATCCTTCCACGTTATTCTGACTTTATCCATTGGATTATCTTTTAAGAAACCGTAACTGACAGCATAATCGAAGAGTAGAGCAACTTTACCTTTCTTTGCTCGTACTGTCCCGTTCGTGAGTGGCCGATCTTTGCGATATAATTGATCATTAAAGTAACGATTCAACCACACTGTTGTGATATTGCGTGGTTGAGTATCAGGGCCACATGCCTTTACGAACTCATCAAGGAATAGTTTACCAACATGATACGTGTTATACCGGACCTGCTTCTCGTATTCTTCAAGATAGCGAGTCTCTAGCTCCTGCATGGTAGTTTTACGGATAGCGTGGCCTTCCTCGGCCAGTGCCTTCTGGATCTTTTCTTCCAGTTCCCGAGTGGCCGCTTTAACTACCTGCGGTGTCTTCTTACCATATGTCACTGATACCCGGCGATAATGACCGGTCAGTGACGATTTGTACCGCTCAATAAAGCAGTACCGAACCTTACCATGCACAGAACGTTGTTCAATCCACATAGTTATCCCTCCATTATGTTATAATGAAAGGGCTGATTATTAATGATTGGACCCATTATATCAGCCCTCGGTCCATCTTCTATGCCAGTAGGGGATGGGCTTTTTTATTTGCCAGCTTTTTACGTCATCAGGGCTTGGACAAGTGAAATGTTATAATGACAGGAGAAGGGTGGCGAATAATTATGATTCTAACTAATGATGAGAAAATATTTTTGATTGAACTACTAAACGAATATTCTGATAGGTATGGTATTGATGATGAAGTATATTCGAATAGTGAGGGGGAGCTTTCCCAGATTTGGTTTGATCATAAAGAACACCACGATACAGCTGATATAAAGACCTATAAGCTTATCCATGGCTTGCTGAATAAGCTTTACTAGGTAGATAAAAGCGCCTGTATATAGAATTAAGACCCATAAGCATCATGTCACACTGTGATTTAAGAACATATCCAGAATTATAGTGAGAGATTGAATTCCTTGTCTGGAAAATATTATCAATGAATCTTGAATCACGCTCAGTAAATTCGAAATGGTGTTGCTGTTCCATTGCTTTTAAATATTTGCCTGCAGTTGGCCTACGAGTACCAATGAGTCTTGTGTCTCCATAATTTTTTAGAATAATAAAAATTAAATGTTCAATAATACTTCCCATAGCTGAAGCAGCTAAGAAAAATTTTTCGTTATTATATCCAAAGAGGAATTCACTAAATTCGGCCTTAAATTGGTCATCATCAATGTTAGACAGCATCTCTCTAAATTGAAATTTAGATTGGTGAATAGTATTTTCATCAATAAAGCTAAGATCGATAGCTGGTAAACTTAGTTTATGATTAGCGATATTATATTCTTTTGAAACCCATGACTTAATAAAATCGTTAAGCCCAAGTGGTGAAGCAATAGTCGATGGTGAGATAATCTTTTCTTGAGAGTCTAATTGAAATAACTTGAAATGCTTAAAGTATGCAAGCCTTTTATCGAATGTATAAGCTCTATTAAACTCTAGATTGTCTGTTTCCTGTCGAAGATCTACTAATTTAATTGTATCCTTAGTTTGATCAGGTTTATTAGTTGCAAAAGCAATACCACTTTTTGAGTCGCTAATAATATAAACATTAACGTGATTCGTATTCCAAAAGAATATATTTTTATCGGAGTTCTCAACACTTTTTCCTGACTCTTTGCTATAAAGATTTTTTAATGAAACTAGAATTTCTTCAGAGGAAATATCGTCTTGATCTAGTACTCTATCTATTGTTAAGTTACGCATCCGGTTCATCTCCTATATATCATTTATTTCATCCTTTGCACCAGCAGGGGATGTTTTTAGTTACTGCTCACCGTTCATCATGTATTGGTCTTGCAGTTCACCAGATGTTTTCATATCATCAGGCGTAGAGTTTAGGGCGTCTTTAACGGACATCCCATGATCTATCTTATAAGCAGCCATAGTTTCGCCGTAGGTATTTATGAAGTCATGGATATCACCATTGAAGTTATCAACGTTTTGCGACCCCTGATTATTGCTTGCTTGTGTGGAAGATGCCTGAGATTGAGAAGATGAACCACTGGTATTAGCTGACTGTTGATCTGAGAAACTACTAGAGGAAGACTCAATTGATGAGCTATTCGTTTTAGGCTGTTTTTTCTGCTGGCTAATCCTGTGCTTAAGGGAAGCATTAGCCGCCTTAAGACTACTTTCTTTGCTACTATCTGAAGAACTAGAAGCTTGCTTACTATTATTTCCGCAAGCAGAGAGTGATAGCCCGGCAAGCAATACGGTACTGATTAGAATTAGTCTTTTCATCATTGACCACCTTGCCCAAAACTTTGACCACCATCTTGGTTCATTTGCTGGCGCATGTCATTCAGTTGCTGATCATTCATTCGGGTCATTTGACCAGTAGACTTGTCATAGTTGTAGCCTTGATAGTAGGCAAGGTACGCTTGGTAGTCCTGACTATTGCTGAACGTGCTCGGCTTCCTAGTACCATTACGATAACGACTTGAGTCGCCATTATATGAATCGGTGGCATCGTAATTGTTATTACTGCTAGTGCTCGACGCTGCAGAACTAGCAGCAGTATCTGAGCCGTTATCAGAAGAACGCGAATCATTCTGGGTGGCTTGTTTAGTACTATTATTTGAACTAGAACTAGTTACACTATCCTTTTTATTGGAGGCCTTTGTAGTTGAATTTGCGTTCTTCTGTTTATGGTTATGCTTGTTTTTATGATTCTTTTTGGCCTGTTTCCTAGATTCTGCAATTAAGCTAGAATGTTCAGCCTTAAGACTACTCATTTTTGATGATTTTGACTGCTGCGATGCCAGATTGTTGCAGGCTGAAAGTGACATGCCGACTAGTAATGTGGCGCAAATTAAACCTATTTTTTTCATTTCAATTACTCCTCCAAGAGTGACCTTATTTCGATTCTAGCAATTCAATGATTTTATCCAGCTTCTTGTTTTGCTCCTGAAGGTCGTGGTGGAGAAGGATAGTGCCAAGTGTGCTGTAATCCGACGCACCACGTTTCATGCTTTCTGTTAATTCACTCAAAGCTTTTTTGTATAATTCATCTTCGCTAGTTTCCACATTGTTTTGAGTACCTTCGTGTGAAAATAGTCCCATTATTATTACTCTCTTTCTTCTAACAATTTTTTGATTTCGTCTAGTTTCTTTTCTAGT
>CALVFC010000114.1 GCA_944326735.1 uncultured Limosilactobacillus sp.
ACCTGTCACAATCAGGTCAACTATACGAAGAAGCTGGTGCACTGGCACTACGGCGCGTTTACTCCATGGGACCTACCTTCCGGGCAGAAAAGTCTAAGACCCGGCGTCACATGACTGAATTCTGGATGATTGAACCTGAAATGGCTTGGTGCCACGAAGAAGAAAGTGAACGGATCCAAGAACAATACGTTGCTTACTTGATTCAAGACTTAATTGACAAGTGCCCAACCGAATTGGAAATGGTTGGTCGTTCTGTTGAAAGTCTGAAGCCATTCACCGAACTGCCATACCCACGGGTAACTTACAAGAAGGCTATTGAAATGCTGCAAAAGGGTGGCCTCGACGTGAAGTACGGTGACGACTTTGGTTCACCAGAAGAAACCTTCTTGGCTGACCAATTTAATAAGCCAGTCTTCATCAAGAACTACCCTCGGGAAATCAAGGCTTTCTACATGCCAACTGATCCTGAAGATGACCGGCAAGTTATCTGTGCCGACCTCTTGGCACCAGAAGGCTATGGTGAAATTATCGGTGGTTCTGAACGTTCATACGATTACGAATACATCACTAATAAGCTGGAAGAAAACGGCTTAAGCAAGGAAGATTACGGCTGGTACGATGATCTGCGGAAGTACGGCTCTGTTCCTCACTCCGGTTTCGGGATGGGTCTCGAACGGTTCCTCGCTTGGGTAACCTTGCAAGACCACATTCGGGAAAACATTCCATTCCCACGGATGCTGAACCGCTTGCGTCCATAAAGCTAATTAACTATTAAGAGCACAATGACAAGTCTTTTTACTTGTCACTGTGCTCTTTTTGTTGAGTTGATTATAATTATCAATGTTAACGATATTCGAAGAAAGGTGGAATCATAATGACTGAAGACCTGCGGGTGATGAGAACCAAAAAGGCAATCGAGACCGCCTTTGCTAGTCTGGTAAACGAAAAGGGGTTTGCTAACGTCACCGTTAAGGAGATTGCTGAAAAAGCCATTATCAATCGTCAAACCTTTTATAACTACTATCAAGATAAGTATGACCTGACCGAGCAACTGAACAACAAGTACATCGCCATGTTTAATCGTTTTCTTGCTATTCGGTTCAAAAATATCCAAGTTGATAATCAGCCGCTTCCCCTCCTCAGCGATCTTTATAAGAGCAAAGAGTTTAGTGTATTATGGGAATCTCGTGATATCATCACTGCGCTATTATCAATTCAATATGACCAAAATAGTTTTACCGCCCGCCTTCAAAGCTCCTTCGTTGCGCAAATTCAGCACCATTTAACGATCCAATTCACTAACCTTGATACTTCCGTTATCGGCAGTTTTTATGTTGATATGATCAGTTTTATTGCCAAAAACAATGCCAAACCAACTGACCAGGATTTATCAAAACTACGTCAATTACTAGCTGCTCTTGTTAAGTAATAATAATTTGGCACTTTATTCCGTTATGTCGTATAATTCGACAGCATTATTGAGTATGTATAATAAACGACACTAACCAGATTATTAACGATTGTTTCTCCATCTCAGCAATCTAATATAGATGGTGCAAAGAGGTTGATGGAAACAGTTATTATAGTTCCTGTTCCCGTTCATCAACCCCTTTACAGATTGACTGAAGGAGGGACTATTATGTTTCAAACTTTCTTTTGGGTATTAGCTATTTGGTTCATTATCAACGTGATCTGGATGTGGTTCCAGCTCAATAACCAATCTCTACAAAAGACGTTCGCTTGGGTGAATGTTGCCGCCGTAATCATTGGCTTCTGGGTATACTACGGTGTCACCCATGATGCTGGTGGAATCGCTCCATGGTTCTTAACGATGAACTGGGTTAACGTTATTATTGCTATCATTCAGTTCTACTTTGGTTACCGGAAGAATTGACCTATTATCTCATTCTCTACACTTCTTTTCTCGTTAAAAAAAGTTCCATAGGTACTCATGCTCTTGTACCTATGGAACTTTTTAGTCTAGTTAATTTCTGCTGAACCCTTACCCCAATAAAATCCCTGTTGTAAAACAGTGGAATTGCCAGCAAAGGTTTGTGCTAACTGTCGATCAGCAATTCCTTCAATCACAAACTCAAGGTGGTGCTTTTTAGCGAAAGTTAGCCATGCGTTTACGAAGCTTTTCTTCGTTTCATGATCTTCATTTTTGAATAACAAGAGTGACAGCTTGATCCGGCGAATTGCGCCCAGCTGGCGAACAATAAAGGCATAACTGTTACTACCCGCGCAGACATCATCAATTGCTAATTCATAGCCAATCGCTTTTAACCGTTGAATCTCACTGTCTAAATAGTCCAGGCTATGAATGGTTTCCCGCCGTTCCGTTATTTCAATTGCCACCTGCGAACCATATTTGCTATACAAGTCTGTCAAAAACTGCCAAACACTTTCAAATTCCATTTGGCACGGCTCGAGATTAATATAGATTTTCCTTTCAGAATGCCCTTCAAGTGCATTAATTAATGCTGTTTTGCTTATCGCGATCCACCGTTCATTCCCTTCTGGAGTCGTTAAACTAGTTAAAAATTCCATCCCCGGAAACGAGCCGGAAGCATCCCGCATCAGCATTTCATAAGTGTTCACTTTAGCATTCAACTTATCATCAACCGTGAAAATTGGCTGAAAAATATTATGCAATGTTACGTTAACTGTTGTGATTTTTATCCCCCCATTTACCTATCAATTACTCTCCGCATGATCGGTAGTCTCTGCATTTGTAGGCTTATGATGGTGATCAGTCACAATCCAGCCACGACCATTGTTCTTAACACTATACAACATCTTATCTGCCCGCTTCAAGGTAACATCCAGCATTTCACCTTTCAAATGATTGGTTAGACTGCATGAAAAACTAATTGTTATCTTGATGCCATCTTTAGTGATAATTGGGTTCTCATTAAAGAGTTTTTCAATCGATTGAAGTAGTTGATACACTTCTTCGATTGAGTGGTTAGACACAACAATACTAAATTCTTCGCCACCAAACCGATAAACATAACCATGATGAGGAAATGCCTTATGGATCTTCTTACGAAAAACCGTTGAGAAATAATTAAGCACCTCATTGCCAACAAAGTGACCATAGGTATCATTAATATTCTTGAAGTGGTCAATGTCTAATCCACCGATCACAATGTTGTGAATTTCCTTATTTTCTGTCAAAGCGCTAATTTCTTGACTGAGCGCTCGATAATTCAAGAGTCCAGTAAGATCATCGCGTTCACTTTCCCTTTGGAGCAATTTGATCTTGCGTTCATTCTTAATTTCACTTTCATAACGGCGTCCTTCAAAGACAATGATCACGAATAGTCCTAAGGTTGCTGCCGCAACATTGACGGCACTGAAACGGTGCCCAATCCATAGTGATACCAGTTCAATTAATCCCAACATAACGATCGCTAACGTATAACGAACACGGATCGATGCTTTTTTCCAGAAGGTTAAAACACCACAGAGGGTCAGGAAGATCGCCGACTCGCACAACCAGACCCACCATGTACCCACTGCTTCAATTCCCATCAGTACTTCAATCACGTTAGCAAATAGCGGCGTTAACCCCAGTAACCACCACCATAGTTTGTTTTGGTTATCCCTAAACAGCATCGTTATGGAGACCACCTGCATAAACGCCACTTCACCAATGTTGATTAACGAAAGCTGCAGCAAGCAGAACTCCTGAATGAAGTAAGTAATGATAATAACTTCAGTTAACACGATCCTTGCCACCCGATTATTTTTGAGAGATTCCCAATACCGCTCAAAATAAATCTGGCTAATAATCATACAAATCACGATTATCGGTAAGTAGATAATCGCATCAAAGAATTTTACCCCCAAATTCATTTCACCTTTTCATAATTATTTGCAATAACTTTCAAATTCTACTGCTCCTGGATCATTTAATCCAGTACATAAATAATCATGATTGACCGATATAAACTAACTTCCACCATATGTATGGCTATATTACGGCAATTACACTATTACACCATTTATGACAATTTTATGATATAATTTTCGGCGTGATTTTTTCGTTCAATCTAATTAGGGGGAAGGTAATGGGTCCACTACTGTCCCATTACTTAATTAATTAAACAATGAATAATAAAGCACACAGAAGTTATCGTGACCGCTATTTTGAAAAGGGTCACTGGGGAATAAAAATTCGGCAAACAGTGATAATGCTTCTCAGTTGGGTAGTATTATTTATCCCAATCATTATCACCAGTGCCACGTATCTCGCGTACCGGACCCATGGTCACCATGGTCACTTTTTCTGGTACTATGCTGAAGGATTTCAGGAGCTCAACTTTCTGGTAATTTTCCTAACATTTGCCTTAGGCGTGACTGCCGTTTTTTGCTTTACGATGGGGTACATTCAAATTCAGCGTTCCCGGGGGCTTGTTGAAAAGTGGCCCATGTTTGATATGAGTAAGAACCAGTGGGAACGCCGGACTGCTGAAAAGTTCATGACCAACCGCTTTGGTGATGAAGCTCAGCGTCAGGCTTACCGTCGCTACACTGTCAAGCCAGAACAAAACCTGGGTAAAAATCAGCTCAAAGAAATTATTAATAGTGAAGAAATGGAGGCGCGTAATTAATGGTCTCTAATATTATGAACGAAGCCTTTCAAACTTCTTCACCGTGGATGACGTTTTTGTTAGTGATTAACTTAATCCTGTGCCTCTACCCCATTCTGCTCTCCGCCTTCGGGAGCATCTATCTGCCGGCGGTGTTCAGCACG
>CALVFC010000115.1 GCA_944326735.1 uncultured Limosilactobacillus sp.
CATGATGTCCTCTTTGGCCATCGCCTGGTCAAAGCCGATGGACGCCCCGAAAGTATCGACGAGCTGGTCACCCGCGGCTTCGAAACGGCCGCCCCACATCTTCTTAATTGGCATCCTGGACCTCCTTAGACTTTTGCTGCTGGTTTTGCTGAACCTGCGCATAAACCTTATCCGGCAGTTCCCAGAGCTTGATGAAGCCAGTGGCGGCCTCCTGATCGAACTCATCGGCCGCCGTGTAAGTTGCCAGGTTCTTATCGTAGAGGGAATTTGGTGACTTCCGCCCTTCACAGATCACGTTGCCCTTGAACAGCTTGACCCGGACAACCCCGTTGACGACGGTCTGGGTCTGGTCAATGAAGGCGACCATTGCTTTCATCAGTGGTGAGTACCAGAGACCATTGTAGATCAGCTCACTCATCTTCTGCTCCACGATCGGCTTGAAGTGGGCGACCTCCCGCTCCTGGGTTAGGTCCTCCAGATCCTTGTGGGCGGCCAGCAGGACTGTTGCGGCCGGGCACTCGTAGATCTCACGGGACTTGATGCCGACCAGCCGGTTCTCAACGTGGTCAATCCGGCCAACCCCATTTTCACCAGCAATTTTATCAAGGTTCATAATCAGCTGATCGAGTGGCTGCTTTTCACCGTTGATGGCGGTTGGGACCCCTTCTTCAAACGAGATCTCCAATGTGGTTGGGGTGTCAGGGGTATCGGCAATCGCCTTAGTCCGGGCATAGGCATCAGCTGGCGCAGCAACCCACGGATCTTCCAGGATTCCGCATTCATTGGCCCGTCCCCAGAGGTTTTCGTCAATTGAATACGGGCTTGCCTTGGTGATTGGAACCGGAATCCCGTTACCCTTAGCGTACTGGATCTCTTCCTCCCGTGACCAGTGCCAATCACGAATTGGGTCCTCAATCTTCATGTCCGGTGCCAGGGCATGGATGCCGGCTTCAAAACGAACCTGATCGTTGCCTTTGCCGGTACAACCATGGGCAATGGCCGTAGCTCCGTACTCATTGGCCACCGCCACCAGTTTTTGGACAATCAAGGGACGAGACAGGGCGGATACCAATGGATATTTCTGTTCGTACATGGCATGCGCTTGCAGGGCCGGCAGGACAAACTGCTCTGCAAAGTCGCGCTTGGCATCAATTACCACTGATTTCCAAGCACCAATCACATCCCCCTTCTGCTTGATGGCTTCCAGGTCCAGCCCCTCGCCGACATCAATGCAGCAGGCAATCACATCGTAACCCTTGTTCTTCAGCCAGGCAATTGCCACCGAAGTATCCAGACCACCAGAATATGCTAAAACAATCTTTTCTTTTGTCATTGTCTCGTCCTCCATTCGTTTAATTTGAGATTGATTATGAATATACACTTATATTGCATAAAAATCAATAATAATTCCATATTTTCCCAAATATATGAAAAATATACAATTATTTTGCATATCGAAAGGCATAGAAAAAGCCCGTCACGATGAGCATTGAGGGTGTTCATCACGACGGGCAGATTCATTTTTAATTTTGGTAATTGATTGCCTGGTTATTGAGCATTGGGTAAGAAACCAAATCACTGCTGTTCAAGTTTGCGTTGCGCATGGCAACCGCATTGATCTGGTTGTTCTCATAGGTCGTGTAGTACAGAGTCCCGGTTGCCAGGTTGACTCCATCAGAATAGATTGTGTACTCAAAAGTATTTGGAGCGACCTCGTCCAGCCCCTTCTGCTGGTCAACTGCATTGAGAATATGGAAGTAATTCGTAACATTTTCTCGTTCACTCTTACCGGCGGGTGCGTGCATCTTGGTAAAGGTCTCCTTGACAAAGCGGCTTTCAGAGTCCAGCCCGCCAGGCAGCAGGTGGGAGCCGATCCCCCGACTGTAATTGTTCAGCGCAATTCCGGGAGTCAAGGTATTAGCTGGTTCAGCTGGAGAAACGCTCTGGTAGTTGGCCAGGTTGGTCAGCTGTTGCGGGAATTCCGGATTGTTGGTCAGTACACCAACCGGATTATCGTAGACGTGGAGGCCGGTAACGGTCGATTCTACGACAATGGACTTACCGGACCGGTCCGCAATCAGCCAGTGCAGAGGCGAAAGCTTAAGCTGGTCAGAGAAATTGATATTAACCAGGTTCAGGTTGGTCATCAATTGCTTGGCCTCTTCCACACTCTTGCATTGACCAAGGACATAGGGAATAAACTCGAACGGCGAAACATTATCCTTACCGTCTTCCACGGAGAAGAAGTGCGCTGGGCCGTCGAAGTTCAGGCCAGCCATTCCGACCCCTTCCTCGTTAACCCCGTCAAAGTAAAGCGGGTAGTTATCCTTAACCAGCGCGACCCCGATGATTGCATAGTGGTGTTCCATCGTCGGCAGCTTGCGGAAGTTGAAGGCGTAATCACGCGGTGTAATTACCACCTCCTGGCCAAAGGAAACTTCCAAATCCAGGTTACGGCCAAAGTAACCATCACCAGCACTATAAACAATTGAAGTACACAAACCTAATTACCTCCAGATTATTATTTAGCTTGTATTCTAGCACAATCCAATGATAAATCATCATAATCCAGCTAATAATTCAATTATTTGGACTATTCCACACGAAAAACATCCAATTCAATCAAAAAAGTGGCCAGTCTCGGACAAAACGAGACTGACCATGTTCTTAATAACAAATTATAAGTTGCTCAAGGTTTCCTTAACGGTCTGGTTAACCAACTTACCATCAGCTTGGCCCTTGACCTTTGGCATTACGGCCCCCATGACCTTGCCAAAGTCCTTCATGCTGGCAGCACCAACTTGTTGGACCGTTTCCGTGACGATTTTCTTAACATCGTCAGCAGAAAGCTGCTTTGGCATGTACTTTTCAACAACTTTCAATTCGTTGTTGGTCTTGTCGATCAGGTCCTGCCGGCCGGCCTTCTGGAATTCCTCCAGTGATTCCTTGCGTTGCTTGTACTCCCGTGACATTACCGCAACTTCTTCATCAGGGGTCAGGTCGTGGCCCGCCTCAATCTGGGCATTTTGTACTGACGCCTTCAGCATCCGGACAACCGCCAGGGTATCCTTGTTCCGGTTCTTCATTGCCGTAATCATATCAGTTTGCAATCGCTTTAATAAACTCATTTTTTATCCTCCAGTCAAAAAAAGCTCCCACCGCAAAAAGGTAGGAGCAAACATTTTTAGTAACGACGACCACGCTTGTTCTTGCGCTTCCGTGCCGCTTCAGATTTCAACTTCCGTCGTACACTAGGCTTTTCGTAGAATTCACGCTTACGGTATTCTTGTAAAGTTCCGTTACGTGAAACTGAACGTTTAAAGCGTCGAAGAGCGTCGTCTAAAGATTCATTCTTGCGAACGACTGTTTTTGACATGTTGATTCCCTCCCTCCGAGCTTAAAGTTACGTAACAAGGCTACGAAATTTCGCCTTTTCACTACAAAAAATATTGTACCTAATAGGGGCATTGATGTCAATAATTCTTTTAACAAATTTCAACTTATTTTGAAGGCTATTTTATCTTCTATAAATATTCACCAAAAGGGATGGCTTAAATATATCAAGGATACCAAATAATGATTAAAATTGTTTTAAGAGGCGCTGATTGCCCGCCCCACCTTAACGAAACCCCTTCCAGCCCATATGAATATTTATGCTGTTTTACCATTTTATGTTGCATAAGTATGTATATAGGTGTATATTGCTAGCAATCACAAATTTCAGATTAAGGAGCCAACACTATGAAACATCTCAAGCAATTATTCATGTTATTCATCCTGTTCTGCTCGCTGGTGATGCCCAGCACCGTCCTGGCAGCGACCTCATCCAGTTCCAGCAGTGCCGTCAGCTCATCGTCCAGCAGCAACCAGCCGGCCAGGGATGACTCACTACAGAAGATTAAGCAAAAGGGCACCCTGGTAGTCGGAATGAGTGCCGACTATCCCCCCTACGAATTCACTACCAAGAAAAACGGCAAGACTGAATACGTCGGCTTTGAAGTGGACCTTGCCAAGAAGTTCGCCAAGGACCTGGGGGTCAAGCTGGTGATCAAGAACATGGACTTTGATTCCCTGCTTGTCGCCCTTGAAACTGGCAAGATCGACGTGATTATCTCCGGAATGAACATTACCAACGAGCGTAAAAAGAGTGTTGACTTCTCCAATACTTACTACTCTGGAAATAGCTACTTCCTAATCAATAAAGCAGACAAGAAGCGTTTTACCACCGCCAAGGACTTCAAGGGTAAGATCGTGGGGGCTCAAAACGGGACGCTTCAATCAACCATGATCAACAAGAGCATGCCCGGAACCAAGAATAAGGGCCTCGCCAAGTTGTCCAACCTGGTAATTGGGTTGCAATCGCATAAAGTTGATGCCGTTCTGATGGATGAGGCTACGGCTAAGGCCTATGCCGCCAACAACTCCAACCTTTACGCCTTCAACTCCAAGCTGCCATCCACGGCTGGTAACATTGCTATGGCCTTCCCTAAGGGCGATAAGTCCCTCGAAGCGGCGGCCAACAAGACCATCAAGCAGGTCAACGACGAGGACCTGGTCAATAAGAAATGGATTCCGCAAGCCTCGCGGTATATGAAGTCCTACAAGAAGAAAAACACCGTTCTCTCCTACTGGCGTTACTTTGCCAAGGGGATCGAATACACCCTGCTGATCACGGTGGTTTCCGTCATCCTCGGTTTTATCCTTGGGACCCTCTTCGCCCTGATGCGGTTATCCAAGAATAAGCTG
>CALVFC010000116.1 GCA_944326735.1 uncultured Limosilactobacillus sp.
GTGATTGAAGACCCTACACATTTAGTTCGTCAAAACTTTGTTCAGTTTTCAAAGGTCTACCTTGCTAAATAAGTAATTGCTCACTTAGCAAAGATATTATATCATCTAACTCAGTGACTTGTCAATAGATTTTCATCAACTTTTGAAGCAATCATTATGATTACTTGTCACAAGTCAGCTTATTTATAATACCTGATTGCTATCCGAAAGTCAACAACTAATTTCATTTTTGTGAGAAGTAAGTTCGTCAACTGCCTCAACAGCAATATCTATTGTACTATCCCGCCGTCATTTTATCAAGTCTAAACATGAATCAATTTTCATGTAGTTTCTATAACTAGTTGTCAAGTTATGTTCCTTGACAACTTGTGAAAAAACTTTGGTCTAGCTAAAACTTGTCATGTTTTTGAAACACAACAGTTAAATATTATAATCGTTTTATAATCATTTTGCAAGGCCCAAATTAGGCAACACACTATAATTATCAAATTCGGCGCTCAAGAACCTGCGCCGACTGATCACCAATGTCGTCATAGTGGAGTACTAGAGACTGGACAACTTCAAAGCCGTTCTTCACATACAGCTTCTTGGAAGGCACGTTCCCTGACAGCACATCAAGATGAATGGCCTTCTTCCCTTCCTGACCAGCCTGTTTAATGATCGCCTGCAGGAGTTCAGTCGAGATCCCAGTCCGCCGGTACTCTGGATGGACACCATACAGGTGGAGGATCCCAATCTCATCATTTGCAAAATGGTGTGGCCATTCAACTTGCGGATATTCTTCACCAGTTGTCAGGACGCCGCCAGCAACTACCTGCTGATCCTTCAAGCCAATCATCACCGTTGCGTTCTCAATCATCTGCTGGAGGCCATCAACACTCGGATATTCGCCCCAGGTCCAATCCGCACCATACTTATCAAGGGGCTGATGGTCACAGATTGCCTTGTAAAGTGCCGCTACCCCCTTGATATCACTCGGCCGGGCGACCCTTGTTTCATCCAATACCACTATTATCAACTTCTTTCCTAAAAATATTAACACCTTGGCCATCCCCCTGCTATAATAAAGGCGCAACGGGCCATTAGTTCAGTTGGGAGAATGTCTGCTTCGCATGCAGGAGGTCGCGAGTTCGAATCTCGCATGGTCCATCATATTTACTAAATCGCCAAAAGGAACATCCCCCTGGCGATTTTTTAGTTGAAGAATTGTGACTTAATCTCGTTAAAGTTGACGATCGGCGTCGGTGCGTCGTCGTGCTTAGCAATGGACTTTTCCATCCAGAGCATATCATACCACTTACCAAACTTGTAGACGTTCTTATAAAAGCGCCCCGCCAGTTTATAACCATAGGCCTCATGAAATTTAGGGCTCGCCAAGGTCAGGTGTTGATCTGGCTGATCATCGTGCGGGTAGACAATGTGGGCGGTCATGTTGACCACCTTCATCTGCCGACAAATTTTCTCAAGCATGTCATACAGTTTCGTACCAACATGCTTCCCCCGACAGTTGCGATCCACATAGATGGATGTCTCCACCGTCCATTGGTACGCGTAACGCGGATTAGCCGGGCTAACATACGCAAAGCCAACCACCTGATCCCCCAGTGTCGCAATCAGGTACGGAAAACGCTGCTGGGTCTTCTTAATCCGTTCTGTCAGGTCAGTGAGCGACGGAATAGCCACCTCACAGGTGATCGCCGTATTTTCCACATAGTATCCATAGATCCGCTGAATTGCGGCAGCGTCACTCGGTTGGGCTAAGCGCAGTACTACTTCATTCATTGTCATCCCTCCTTTTATCTGCTAGTCCTCATTATTATAACGAGATTTAGTTGGACAGAACCATTCTAATTGCTGGTTCTTAGTTAAAATTTTATGATAGGTATAACAGATCTTGAAAGGATGACTATTATGCAAAATGCTTACCTCATTCACGGTACCTCAACCCGAGACGACGATTGGTTTCCCTGGTTAGAAAGTGCCTGTGCACCGCAGATCAAGCTCGACCGGATTTATCTTCCAAATCCTTTTGCCCCGCAAGCAGATGAATGGAATGACGCCGTTGATCAGCAGATTCCTGCTGCTGACGGCCTAATCTTAGTCGCCCACAGTCTGGGTTGCATCACTGCGCTCCGCTTCGTTGCCCGCCACCAGATCCACGATGCACGGCTCCTATTGGTTGGGGCCTTCGATCAAGGATTGCCTGCCTATCCTGAACTCGACAGTTTCATGATGCCCGCTCCGGATTACCGGCAGATCACTCCTAAGGTTTCAGCGGCCACCGTCATCACAGCCAAGGATGACCCGATTGCCCCCTACCGCAACAGCATCGATGTCGCTCATCAGCTGGGTGCCAAGCTGATTGTCCAGCCCACCGGCGGCCACTTCTTAACCAGCGATGGGTTCCGCGAATTTCCCCTGGCACTCAAGGAACTGCAACGCCTGGCGAAATAAAAAAGAGGACCTCATTGAGATCCTCTTTTTTATTTATAGATCGTTGCTTCGGGGCTTATCGCTCATCTTAAACGTCAGGATGATCCCAATGATAACCAGCACCAGGGTAAAGTAAATCCCATAGTGGATACCATTAGTAAAACACACTGCTGAGCTTCCCGTAGCAGCGTTTCGTCCCAATTCCAGAAAGCTGGTAGCTAGGGCCGTGGCCAGGGCACCAACAATCTGCTGCATTGTATTCAAAATAGTACTGCCATCGGCTGACTCCATCCCAGACAAGGAATTCAGAGCACTGGTTTGCGACGGTGACATTGCCAAAGGACACCCAATCATCAAGATGACGTGGGCGGTGATTACATAAGCGATTGATGAATGATCGCTGGTCAGAGCTAACATGCCAGCACCAACCAGGGCAATGAAGAAACCGATCATTGCCGGCCGCTTGGCACCGACACTGTCATACAGCCGCCCGGCAACCGCTGAAGTCAGGGCATTAACTACCCCACCCGGCAGCATGATAATCCCGGTCAGGGCTACCGGCAGCAGCAGCCCGTTCTGGATATACATCGGTAATAGGTACATTGCGGAAAGAATGATCCCGAAGTCCAACATCACTAGGGTCGACCCAATGGCAAAGGCCCGCGTCTTAAACACCCGCAGGTTAAGGATCGGCGTTTCCAGATGGAGCTGACGGTGAACGTAAAGTGCCAACACAATAATTCCAATAACTAGGGCAGTCAGGACAGATACCGATAGCCAACCATCACGACTGGCCAGGCTGGCTCCAATTACCAATCCTGAACAGCTGACTGCTGATTCAAGAATTGATAAAACATCAACGTGTGGTCGAGTAATCCTCCCCACATTTTCCAGTGAGGTAATCGCAAAAAGCAACGCAATTGCCAAGAACGGAATAAAACTCCAGAAGATCCAGTTCCACGATGCCTTAGCCAAAATTAGTCCAGTCAGCGTTGGCCCAATCGCTGGGGCAAACATAATAACCAGGGCACAGACTCCCATCACAGCCCCAATCTTCTGTGGTGGGAAAATCTGCATAACCACCGCAAACATCAGGGGCAGGATTAGCCCGGTCCCAATCCCCTGAATCATCCGGCCAATCAGGAGGATCGGGAAGTTCACCGCCACGGCAGAGATCGCTGCCCCGATAATAAAGTCCACCAGGGCAAAGATAATAATCTGCCGGGTGGTGAACCATTTTGAAATCAAACTCGACAGGGGTAGAACAATCCCGATGATCAGCATGTAACTCGTCACTAGCCATTGAACGGTTGCCGTATTGACATGAAAGGCCAAGGTTAGCTTAGGCAGGGCGATGTTCAGGGAAGTTTCACTAAACATTCCCACAAAGGCCCCCAGCAGCATACTAACCATGGCTAGTTTGGGATGACGGACTGGTCGTACCCGTGCTTCATTACTCATACTAAAAAATCACTCCTCTAATTAATTCTCTGATTACACAATTGGTTACTTTATCAAAGATAATTAATTTTCGTAAGTGATTTTTATTAGTGTTGGTTTTCTTAAGTATATTGCTTAAGGATATTAAGCGTAGCCTTGAAAGATTAGCCACTATCATATTTATTGCTTGCCGGGTCTTACAAATGACACCTTCTTAATCTCCCCAGAATGTTAGAATGGCAAATCGTAATTGATAACTCGTTCCTAAATCATCAGATTTCACTTTTTTAAGCGGCCTCAAAAGATAGTTCATACCATACTCATTGCCAAAGCGGCTGCCAGGGTTATTACGATAACGTTCCTTAGCCATGGCCAGTATCTGATACCAGACGAAGCGACTATTATCAAACATCTGCCACAGTTGATCCGCTTGGTGTTGGTTAGGGGATAGCCGCAATTTAGTGTCCTTTAGAACTGTTGTCATTTTCACCTCCCTTCCTCCAATGATCCAGGAGATTAAGAGAAAAAAGCGAACTTTAAAAGTGGCTGACGACTTCCAGGCAGGCAATTCATCATGGCCTTAAAATATTGTCTAAATTCAATAAAAAACGATAAGTATAAGAAATTATCTTATCCTTACCGAATATCATAGAACAATTTTTGCAAGGAAAAATTTAAAAATAAAAAGTCTGCATTGGATATGCAGACTTCTCGAGGCCCTAGCGTGGCAACGTCCTATCCTCGCAGGGAGCGATCCCCCAACTACTTTCGGCGTGTTGAAGCTTAACTTCTGTGTT
>CALVFC010000117.1 GCA_944326735.1 uncultured Limosilactobacillus sp.
ACTTGTATTCCAAGGTGTTGCAGTCAAGGTAAATGGCGTTGTCCTTCTTACCCATACCAACAGCAAATTGGTCCATGATTCCGGAGTTCAAACCAACAAAGTCATTTTCAGTCTTTTGGCCTAACTTAACTAAGTCTAATTGGTCAACATCTAAGTTGAATTCTTCCTTCAGGATGCAACCCATCAGCATTTCAATTGATGCCGATGATGATAATCCAGAACCATATGGCAGGTAACCATGAATGTAGAAGTTGAATCCGTGGTCAATCTTGTAACCGCGTTGCTTAAGGTAAACTAACATCCCCTTGAAGTAGTTAACCCATTTTTCGTCGTCAGCCGTTTGGGGTTGATCATCGTTGATATCAAAGGTGATAATCTTACTGTTTTCAACCTTAGCGGAGTTTGCAGAATAAATAGCAACCTTAGTGTCTTCACGGGGGCCGTAAACACCATACGTACCGATACTAATAGCACATGGGAAAACGTGACCACCATTGTAGTCAGTGTGTTCACCAATTACATTGATCCGACCTGGTGAGAAGAAGACGTCCTTGCCAGGTTCCTTGAAGACGTTTTGATACTCATCGAGAAATTGTTGCTTATCCATTTCAAATACCTCCATGACCACTTGATAGTGGTAATTCCAAGTTAGTAAACTTTTACTAAACTATAATCTAGTCTTTTTTACCTTGTTTGTCAATAAGCGCTTTCATATTCGACAGTCTTTGTTTGAAAGCGGTTTCTATAAATGGCGGTATTAGGGCATTTGTTGCTTTTCTTAAGATTCCTAAAAACTTATAATATTGTCCAAGGGAGGGCTAACAATGCACGACTTTGAACCGCATGAACTACTCGCTTTACAGCAAACTAGCGGCCGGTGGTTTATTAAAGCCATTCACCAGCAGCCGCTGTTATACACCACCAACCTGGGCAGTACCTTACGTTTCACGACGAACCAGTGCACCCAGCTGGTGGTTAAAGTTACCAATTTCCATAGTCCCCTCGGTCCTAGTCAGGTCTGGGCGTGGCGGATTGACGCAGGAGCGTGGCACCGAGTGACAGCGGCCAACCATCACTTCACCATTAACTGTTCCCCGGAGCAACACCTTATTGAGATTATTACGGCTGGCAATAGTGATCTCGATCAAGTTTGGACTGGTCAGGAGGGCTTTGGAATTGCCAACATCACAATAGATGATGGTCAATTAACCAGCGCACCCCACCAACCAGTGATTGATTTTATTGGTGACTCCATTACGGCCGGCTGTTGGGTAGCTGGTAAACATGCTGCCCTTGATTACCGTCCCGAAACCAATTACGTTGGCGTCGCCTGTGACGATCTAGGGGCACTTGGGATACGAGTAGCCTACTCTGCTGGCGGAGTGTTACGACCCGCAACTGGTGGGGTGCCGAACGCCCGCCACTATTTAGCACAACTAGATGCAGTGGATCAGTGGCAACCCAATCACCCGGACCTCGTGGTGGTTAACTTGGGCGTAAATGACCGCCGTTACCCCGTTGACCAATTCATGGTTGCTTATGATGACATGCTGAAAAAGGTCCATCAATTATTTGATAATGTTCCTACTGTAATCATGATCCCCTTTAAGCAGTCTTTTGTCCACCAAATTAAGTCTTTAGCCCAGCAACATGGACTAGTAGTGATTGACACGGCCAGTTGGCACCCAACGTATACTGATGGCCTCCATCCAGACCAAGCAGGGTCCATCCGCTGTGGGCACCAATTAGCGCAAGCCCTTGGTCCCTTTTTAAAGTGAATAAGTGTACAATGTAAAGGAACGCGACTTTTTGTAGAAAGGGTCTTATAGATGGAAAATAAACGACTCCTCAATATTCAGAACGGACAGAACTTCCGTGACCTTGGCGGTTATGAAACTGCTGATGGTCACCATGTCAAATGGCACAAAATTATTCGTTCTGGTTCATTAGCTAATTTAAATCATCATGACTTACAGTTACTGGATAATGTTCCAGTGACCCTCGATCTTGATTTTCGGGCTCCTGAAGAAGTTAAACGGTCCCAGGACCACGTACCGGATACAGCCACTTACCACCATTTGCCTGTATTTAAGTCTGATGAAACGGACGCGTCCCATAGCGACGAAGAAATTGCTGATCGGATGTCCCAGCCAGGCAATGGTTATCGGCATATGCTTGACGTATACCGCCGAATGGCCACTGTTGAAACTGCTAAGGCCGCTTATCAAGAAATGTTCCGGCTATTGCTTGCCAATAATAATGGCGCTACCCTTTTCCACTGTACTGCCGGTAAGGACCGAACGGGGATGGGAGCTTTTCTGATTCTCTCGGCTCTCCAAGTGCCATTAGAAACCATTAAGCAGGATTACCTCTTAACCAACGAAGCCACCTATGATTTTCGCCATAACTGGTTGCAAATGCTCCGGGCAGAAGGCGAAAGTGACACCGTTGTTGAAAATCGGCGGGCACTCGGTTCCGTTTCTCTTGATTATCTCCAACAAGCATTAACAATTATCAAAAATAACTTCGGTGACGTTGACCACTACCTCACCGATTACTTACAATTGACACAGGGAGACTTAACTGATCTTCGCCATCAATACCTAGAATAAGGGAGGTCGAACTCATGAAAGTATCTGTTAACCTGCCAAACGGTTATCTACCAGACCAATACGGCAAGTACGCCCCGGCTGATCAAATGGTTGCTGACCATCCAGTGCAGTCTTTTCCCCTGACCGTTAGTGACCTGCCAGAAGGAACCAAAACTTTAGCACTTGTCTTTATTGATTTTGACTCCACACCAGTCTGTGGTTTTACATGGATCCACTGGCTAGCCGCCAACATTCCCACTTCACTAGCTAATCTTCCGGCCGATGCTAGTCGTCAATTAAAGGACCAATTCGTCCAAGGAAACAACAGTAACGCCGGTCGACTAGTCAATGGTGACCCTGCAATTAGCCAGGGTTATGTTGGTCCCCAGCCACCTGACAAAGACCATGACTACACATTAAAGGTTTATGCATTAGATGATCAGTTACCATTACAAAATGGCTATTGGTTAAATGATTTTCGTCATGCTGCGCAGGGCCACGTTTTAGGCTCAGCAAGCATAGAAATCCCCAGTCGGGTATAGAAGAGAGAGGATATTTATGGAAACAAGAATTTTCTTTAATCCTGGTGACTCAATCGCCAACATTCATGACTACAATGAAGCCGTTCGGAAGGGGCAAATCTTCAAACGAGAACGGCAGGCCGACGATCTGGTAATTGCCAAAGGCCCTGACGATGAAGAATACGCTATCTTCTACGCTAAGGATGCAAAGCCAGACGCCTCAGCTAAGGACGCTAAGCAATACCAAGTTCAACGGAAATTATAATTAAACAAAGAAAACCGGTTTAGGGAGCGCAACGCGTGTAACGTTTCCTAAACCGGTTTTGTATTCCATAGGATTTTAACGACCACCAACAATGTGGTCAACTTCATCAGCGAGATGAGCTTTTAGTTGGTCTGGATCCGCTTTGAATTCTTCTTCAAAACTTTCCTTGGTAGAACTAATGGTCCCAACCTTCGCCCCCATCGCATCAGTGACTTCAAGCTGGTTGCCTGTCCACTTCACATCATCATAGTGACCTTCTAGAGCATCATCTAATAATGCTTGGAGGATATCACGAACAGCATCATGAATCACTTCGTCCTGACTAACTTGACGACCATGAACCTGGTTCTGTGCCACTTTCATTGCAACTTCTTCCATATTTTCGGGAATGTAGATGCTCATTAATGGATTCCTCCCTTCTAAGTTACTTGTGACGCCGTAAACGCCGCCGCAATTTCTTACTAAACTTAATTCCTTGAGGAACACGCTTCTTATGACGCAACTGTTGGTCACGTGCACCTTGCTGCAGTTGTTGACCACGTTGCTGGTGCTTTAACTGTTGCCGTTCGTAGGCGCTCCATGGCTTTAGGATGGTCTTCATGAAGTCGGCCACTTCTGTCCGGTGTTCATCCATCCACTTGTCGGTCTTCTTCACATCATCAATATCAACACCCTGACTCCGGATGTACGACATCATTAACTGGGTTTGCCGTTCTTTCCGGTTCATTAATGCTAACACATTTTGTGAATTCTGCATGTTGGCAATTGCCTTGAGACCAACCTTGTACTGGTCCATCTCGATGTGGCCCGTCCGCTTCAGGTATTCAAATAATGCTTGAGCGGTTGGGACAATGTTCTCAATTTCGCTCTTAGTAATGTTAGGGTCTAATGGCATCATCATCCCTAATACCATTTGCAGGTCATTAAATTGCCATTCATTTGGCCGTTGGTGACACTCCTGGTTAATCAAAGTTAAGAATTGCGTTACCAGGTACTGCTGGTCAGCACTATTCAAAGCTTGATCTTGGAATTCTGGTGCCTCTAGGACCGCCTGCTTAACCTCATCAACTAATGCCGATAGGTCTGCAGCAGATAATGGGTGCGAAGTGCTCTGTGGAACAGCCTTCTTGGTAGTTGCCTTTTTGGCCGTTGACCCCTTTTTGCTGGTTTTAGCCTTTTTAGCTGGTGCCTTCTTTGACGTAGCTTTCGGAGACTTAGAAC
>CALVFC010000118.1 GCA_944326735.1 uncultured Limosilactobacillus sp.
GATGTCTTAAAGAAGATCATGGTCGATGACGACAGTGCCTATGGGACCAATGATCCAAAAGACATTTTAGCTTCTGTCGAAGAATTGTATTCATATTACCGTTCCTTATTACGGGTTTCAGTAATTAACTACAATGAAAACAAGATCTTAGGAAATGAATTCCGGACCATTGATACTCAATTCAATGACCTGGTTCGGAAGGTTTACCGGATTATCGAAGAAAAACTGCAAGGATTTGAGAACCGGACATACCGTCAAGTGAACGCGGCTACTAACGCAACCATGTTAGTTCAACAACACAACTGGCGGATTCCAGAAGGTTACCAAGAATTAAAGGACATCGACTTCATTAATACTGTGATGCTTCGTCCACCAATGATGATGCATACTAAGAGTAACAAGCGTGAAGGGGTCTTCTCCGCGGTACAACAAAACCCAATTTCCCGTTTCCACGGCGAACGCGGTAAGTGGTACTGCTATCCAGCCAAGATTGGTGAAAGCTTGGCATTCATTTACTTTAACGTTGACTACCTGGTTAACGGAATTGCCCTTTCTAACCTCTTCCAATTAGCTTCACCAGAAGAAGTTGAAGGTGCTAAGCCCGATGAAATTGTCCTCTTCGGTCTGGACAAGACTGAAGGAATGGTTTCTCACTACTTCCACGATGAAGCAAATGACATCTGGGTTGGTGAAGTTCCATACACTGACAAGACAACCTACTTCGGTTACATGAAGAAGATGTGCCTGACCGTTCACAACCTGCACCAGATTTACTCTGGTAAGTTGCCAATTCACGGTTCCATGGTTAAGATTCGCTTCACTAATGGTAAGGAAAAGAACGTGGTCTTCTTCGGTGACTCCGGTGCCGGAAAGTCTGAATCAATTGAAGCTTTGCAAGAATTAGCTGATGACAAGATTGTCAGCATGGAAACCATCTTTGATGACATGGGAAGCTTCACGTTGACATCTGGTGAACCAGGGATCTACGCTCAAGGGACTGAAACCGGGGCCTTTGTTCGTCTGGATGACTTGAGTTCTGCCGTGGCCTTCAACAACATGGACCGTGGTGTTTACCTGAACCCTGAATTGTCTAACGCCCGGGTTATTATCCCAGCTGACACTTACGAAAACGTTGTAAAGCCTCACCACATTGACATGTGGCTCTACGCTAACAACTACAGTGACGAAGTTGGTATCCACCGCTTTGACACTAAGGACGAAGCCGAAAAGGTCTTCATTGCTGGTAAGCGTAAGGCCCTCGGTACCACTGATGAAGTTGGTATGAGCACGACCTTCTTTGCTAACCCATTTGGTCCAGTTCAAGAAGAAGAAAGAACTCGTCCAATTATCGAAAAGACCTTCAGCAAGCTCTTTGACCAAGGAATTTACGTCGGTGAAATCTACACTCACCTGGGTAATGACAAGTCTAAGGACGCTTTGTCTGAATCCGCTCGTGAATTGTTGGATGTCTTAATGAACCAATAATTGCATTACAGACTGATCAAAATTGAAATGTTCTTGTAACATACGCGTGTTACAAGAACATTTTTTGTGTTTTTAAAAGGTTTTTGAGCGCAAATTTTCTCATTCAATCATTTTCCTGTTAATAATCCTCATAAATAAATTAATAATATGAATAGTATATAATTAGCACTTATGAAGGCGGTGATCTTCGTTAGCCATTTTTAATTATGGCTGTATTACAGTTTTTTACATAAAAACGCGGAATTGAAAAGCGCTAGTAATCCCCTCGTAATGGTAACCATGTATAGTAGTAACCGTTGAAAGAAGTTAAACATTTCTTTCCAAAGACAATTAACATCAAATTACACAAGAACAAATAGAAAAGGATGGATTGATTTATATATGAAGTTATCTAAGAAAGCAGCTAAGATTACAGCAGCCATTGCCGGTGCCGTTGCATTAGGTACTGTTGCTACTGCAACCACCGCTAACGCCGACAGTATTTACACTGTTCAAGCCGGCGACACCCTTTCTGGGATTTCTTACAAATTCGGTCATGACTTAACTTTTGTTGATACCTTGGCTGCTAACAACAACATTGCTAACAAGAACTTAATCTACGTTGGTCAAAAGTTAGTAATTAAGGACGATGGTGAAGTAGCACCTGCTACTCAACAACAAGTGGAAACTTTACCTGAAACTGATGGTACAAACACCACTACTACTAACAATAACAACACTACTGCTACTAACAACAGTACTGCTGCTAGTCAAAACAACGCTAACTACACTGCCGGTGCCACTACCACTAGTGCAAACGCAGCCGCTAACTACGGTTCTGTAAACTACACTTCTGGTGTTTCTGGCAACGATGCTGCCGCTAAGGCATGGATTGCTGCTCGTGAATCTGGTGGTAACTATGGTGCCCGGAATGGTCAATACGTTGGTAAGTACCAACTTTCCGCATCATACTTAAACGGTGACTACTCTGCTGCTAACCAAGAACGAGTAGCTGACCAATACGTTGCTAGCCGTTACGGTTCCTGGAGTGCTGCACAATCATTCTGGCAATCACACGGTTGGTACTAAAATAAACTGAACAATAAATAATTGATCAAAAAAGCACCGCGTCTTCGATAAAAATTGAAGTGCGGTGCTTTTGGCATTGTTTTAGATGATTGCCAATGGTTTCTTGTGAGTTGGCGTTGGAAATTCTTTACTAAGGGCAGCTAATTCATCAGCTGTGAAGGTGATTTGACCGGCGGCAACGTTGGCAACAGCGTGTTCTTTCTGTCCGGCCTTGGGAATTGTCAGAACGTTGTCGTTCCGGATCGTCCAAGCCAGCATAATTTGGTAGACACTTGCTGAATGGTTGGCGGCAATTTCTTGCAAGACTTTATTATGTGTCAATTTGCCAGAGATGGTATCAGCCTCAGAAAGTGGGGAATAGGCAATGAGGGGAATCTGGTGATCGTTCATCCATGGGATCAGGTCATATTCAATTCCCCGTTCATCCAGGTTATACAGGTCTTCGTTGGCAACACAGTGGTTACCATCCGGCAATTTCCACAGTTCTTTCATGTCGGCGATATCAAAGTTCGAGACGCCCCAAGACTTAATTTTGCCTTTCTGCTGCATTCTTTCGAGTTCCATCACAGTTTCGGCAAGGGGGATGCTACCGCGCCAGTGCAGGAGGTAGAGGTCAAAATAATCTGTGCCAACCAGTTTTAGGCTCCGGTCGAGACTATGCTCGAGGCTAGTTTTACCAGCATTGCTCGGCAAAACTTTATCGATAATGAACAGGTCATCACGGTTAAAGGGCTGAATAGCATCGTGAACTAACTTTTCCGAACGGCCATCCCCGTACATTTCTGCTGTATCAATTACTCGGGCACCGGCGTTGATTGATGCCTGAACGGCGGCAATTTCGTCGGGACGCCTGGTAGTCGAATCACCCAAGTTCCATGTGCCAATTCCGACTGCGGGCACATCTTGATTATTGATTTTTACCATTTTCATGAGAATCAGCCTCCTTATTTGTTACTAAAATCATTGTAACATTGGTGCTCATATGATGATAATTTCATATGTTTGAAAAAAGTGCAAAAAAATTTTTATCAATGTTCAGTAAATATCAGGCTTGAGAATCCTTGGGAGAGTAGTGCTGACAAGCTTGGTCAATAATAGTCAAATAATTTTTAGCACTCAAACTACTGGAGTGCTAAAAAACTATTGTATTTACTCCGGAAGTGGTTAAGATAGTAGGTGTAATCAAGATCAAGTTAACAGAAAGGAAGCTTTATTATGGCTAATGATTTAACACGTCGCAACAATTTCTTAGATAACATGATGAACATGCGTAACTGGATGAATGATGACTTCTTTAGTGATTTAGCACCAGTTGCTGACCATATGAAGACCGACATTTCTGAAAACGATAAGGGCTACACCGTTAAGGTTGATATGCCCGGATTCGCTAAGAAGGATATTCACATTGATTACGCTAACAACATTTTGTCCATTACTGGACACCGTGACACCTTCTCTGATGATGCTGATAAGGAAGGCAACGTTTTGCACAGTGAACGTCGCTACGGCCAAATGAGTCGTCAATACCGTCTCCCAGATGTTGATCGTTCTGCTATCAGTGCTCACTATGAAGATGGTGTATTGACCATGAGTTTGCCAAAGCTGCAAGCTGACAACAGTAATGACAGTCACATTGAGATTGACTAAAAAAGCAGAGTGATGAGCCGTTAAGATTTTGCGGATGATAATGTACCCTCCTGACGAAGATGCGCTATCTGGAGCAAAGTTACGACAGCAGTTTCATAACAATAAATATCTCTAAACAAAAAGAGCTGACCATTCGAATAATCGATTGGCCAGCTCTTTTTTGCTGAGTAATAAATTAGAACGCTTGAATAATCTTGACAACCCCAAAGACAATCAAGAATGCTGAAATAATCCAGACAATGGTCATTGCAGAAATCATTGGACTGAAGAGCAATACAATTCCCAGAATGAAACCAATAATGCTCAAAATAACTAGTGCCCAGTAATAACCGGCAGAGGCAACCCCCTTAACT
>CALVFC010000119.1 GCA_944326735.1 uncultured Limosilactobacillus sp.
GGTGAACCCGCACTTCTTCTTCAATGCTATCAATACCATCAGCGCGATGATGCGGCGGGATAGCGAGCAGGCCCGACAGCTCCTCCTTCAGCTGAGTACCTACTTCCGGGCGAACCTGATCGGGGCCCGTTCGACCCGGATTACCCTGGCCCAGGAACGGGAGCACGTCAATGCGTATCTGACCTTGGAGCAGACGCGTTTCCCGGACCGCTTCAAGGTTCACTTCAATAACCAGGTAGGGGATGACGTTCTCTTGCCGCCGTTTACCATTCAGGTGCTGGTGGAGAATGCCCTGAAACACGCCTTTGGCCACCGGATGCATGGCAACATTGTCAGCATCGATCTAACGGCGGTAGATAATCGCCTGCAAATTAAAGTGAAGGATAATGGGGAAGGAATCGCTCCTGATGTTCTTGGCAAACTCGGTCACGAGCCGGTTCATTCCGAGCATGGGACTGGAACTGCCCTGCAAAATCTTAATCAACGTTTAATCGGTCTTTACGACAAGCGGAGTCAGCTGAACTTCGCTACTGGTAAAAATGGGACCACGGTTACAATTTCAATTCCGCTAGTTACGAAAGGGGAACCATAATCATGAAGGTGTTAATTGTTGATGATGAGCCGCTTGCTCGTGACGAGCTTCACTACTTGGTTGAGCAGAATCCACAGGTGAAAGGGATTTTCGAAGCCGAAGGGGTAGTGAGCGCTCAGCAGGTCGTGAATAAGGAACACCCCGATCTGATGTTTCTGGATATTCAATTGACGGACGGCAGCGGGATGGCTCTGGCGGAAAGTCTTAAGAGCCAGCCCAACCATCCCTACATTGTTTTCGCGACGGCCTATGACCAGTATGCGCTCGATGCCTTTGATGCTGATGCCATTGACTACCTATTGAAACCATTCTCCCAGCAACGGGTAAATGATGCTATTGAACGGGTCGGCAAGCTGGTGAAGCCCGCACGTTCAGCGCCCGACGTTCAGCGTCAACAGGATAATCCTCGCCTGTCACTGACCAATGATGAGCGTACGATTATCCTGCAGAAGGACTCGATCCTCTATCTCCAGACCCAGGATGGGGTAACCTCGGTTTGGGCCAAGGGCGGGCACCGGGTGATCAGCAAGCAGCCGCTGACCAACCTGCTTAAGCAGCTGGATCCCGCCCAGTTCATCCGGATTCACCGGAGCTTCGCCGTTAACCTCGACATGGTCAGTGAACTTGAACCCAGCTTCAATCACACGTATGAGCTGACCCTCAAGGACGGCAGCAAGGTCCCGGTCAGCCGGTCCTATGTCACGCCAGTCAAACAAGCGCTGGGGATGCAATAGTATAAATGTAAGAAGTTGTCGAATTGAGAAGCCTTTCTCATTCGGCAACTTTTTTGCATTCAGCATTAATTCGTGCAACTTAGCCAGCTTTGTAGGCAGATGAGCAAAAATAATGGTATTTCATCCGGGGGAGAGGGCATTTCAGAAAGAATTTGGGCTATTTCAGTGTGAAAACACGCACAAAGTAAAAGATTGCGTTAACATTACAGTTGTAATGATATTGCAAACGCAATGTCGAGCAATTATTTCTATTTATTTCTGTGGGAGGGAATATATTATGGACAAGAAGGATAAAAAGCCAGAAGCTTCCAACATTTATGTTCAAATGGGAATCTTCGCTGCTATTCTGTTTGTTTCTCAATTGATCTCTGATCTTTTTCCAAAGAGCTTTGTTGTGCCAACCCCTCTGATTGGTATGGTATTGCTTTACATCTTGCTGGCTTGCCACATTGTTAAGCTGCACCAAGTTGAAAAGTTCGGTACGTTCATGATTGGTCTTATTGCATTCCTGTTCGTTCCATCAGGTATCCAATTAGCCGCTCACTTGGACATCATGCGTCGTGAAGGTATCCAAGATGTATGTGTTATCATCATCTCCACGATCATCCTGTTGATCGTTATTGCCTACGTTGGTGCCTTAGTTATGAACATTCACCACAAGATCACTGGTAACAAGAAGGACTAGGGGGCGCAATAAATTATGTCAGCTACAATTGCAACAAATCTAGCATTACCATTCACTGGTATTTTCATTTCATTGATTGTTTATCTTATTGGTATGTGGTTAACCAAGATTAGTAATGGTTTCTTCCTCTTCAACCCACTGCTGGTTGGGATGGTCTTAGGTATCGTTGTCTTGGCTATCTGGGCTAAGAGCACTGGTTCTACTACCGCTGCTGTTTACACGAAGTACTACCTGCCAGGTGGTAACATTATCTTCTGGTTCTTGAACCCAGCTACCATGGCCTTCGCTATTCCTATTTACAAGGTTAATGACACCTTCAAGAAGTACTGGTTCGATATCATCGTTATCTGCTTCGTCGGTGGTTTCATTTCCCTGTTCCTGATTCAATTAGTATCTAAGCTCTTCGGTCTGTCCGCTGCTTCAACTGCTTCTATGCTGCCACAAGCTGCTACGACTGCCGTTGCTATGCCTATCGCCGCTGGTGTTCACGGTGTTCCTGCCGTTACTGCTATGGCATGTATCTTAAACGCCGTTGTTATTTACGCCTTGGCTGAATTCTTGATCAAGGTTCTGCGCCTCGATAAGATTTCCGCAGTTGCTACTGGTTTAGGTTTAGGTTCTGCCGGACACACGGTTGGTTCTGTTAAGGCTCTTTCCCTTGGTGAAATTCAAGGTGCTATGGCCGGTGTTTCAGTTCTGGTCATTTCTTTGGCAATGGACATCTTGGTTCCTATCTACGCTAACCTGTTCATGTAATCAGCTGACGGAGGATAACCGATTATGACCAACAATCATCAAAAAGTCGTCCTTGTCGGTGATGGTGCGGTAGGTTCAATCTACGCATACGCAATGGTTCAACAAGGCCTTGCTGAAGAGTTCGCAATCGTCAACCTGACGAAGAAGCGGGCCGAAGGTGATGCTCTGGACCTGGAAGACGCAACTGTCTTCACTGCACCAAAGCAAATTTATGCTGCTGATTACGATACTTGTAAAGATGCTGATGTAGTAATCATCTGTGCGGGTGCGGCACAGAAACCTGGTGAAACCCGGCTGGACCTGGTTGGTAAGAACCTTAAGATCATGCGTGAAATCGTTCAACCAATCGTGGCCAGTGGCTTCGACGGGGTCTTCATTGTCGCTGCCAACCCGGTTGACATTCTGACCTACGCGGTTCAAAAGATCTCTGGTTTCCCAACTAACAAGGTTATCAGTTCTGGAACTTCTCTGGACTCTGCTCGCCTGCGGGTGGCACTGGCCAAGCGATTTGGAGTTGACCCACGGGATGTCGATGTCAACGTCATGGCTGAACACGGTGATTCTGAGTTTGCTGCCTACTCAAGCGCAACGATCGGTGGGTTGCCACTGTACGAGCTTGCTAAGCGGGAACACATTTCTCAGGATGACCTGCTAAAGATCGAGGATGATGTTCGTAACAAGGCTTACGAGATCATCAATCGGAAGGGTGCCACTTACTACGGTGTTGCTACCTGCCTGATGCGGATCACGAAAGCTATCCTGCGTGATGAAAATGCAGTTCTGCCAGTTGGTGCCTATGTTGATGGCGAATATGGTATCAAGGATCTGTACCTTGGTACTCCGGCTGTTATCAACGCCAACGGGATTGCGAAGGTTATTGAGGTACCCCTTGATGAACGTGAGCAAGTTGCAATGACTAAGTCAGCAGAAACGTTAAAAAAGACTGCCACTGATGGTATGACTAAGGTTGGCTTAGTTAACTACCTCTGGTAATCAGAAAAACTCGCTAGTGAATTTTCACTGGCGAGTTTTTTGTGTTTTAAAGAATCTTTGCTGAGTAGTAAGGGTGAGGGGAATTTTAAGAATTAGATCAAAATACTCTGATTAAATAACGGGGCCTAGTTAATTGTCTACCTTAGGCTGATGATTATATATCAAGGTATTAGCTTATATGTTACTCATAAGTGTTAATGCATGTGTATGTGTTAGTGCAAATATATGTGGTAAGGTGTAATGTTATTACACCAGTATATATTAGAAACTAATTCCATTGGGAAAACAGTAGATATATCTTTGTACGAAATTTTCAAGAAGGGTATAATGTGCAAAGTTGATAAATATATTGCTAAGAGAAGTAAGCAAAGCACTGAGTTTGCTAGAGAATATAAAGAAGAAAGTCAGCAGATGCAGATTAACACTGAGATATGTAATCTTCATGATGAAACCAACAAAAGTCAGTGTGGAACAAAATCAAAGAACAAATAACAAAATGATTCTAATTTGTTTATTACTAAAGTTATTAAAATGGCCAATCAGTGTCTCCTATGACACCAATTGACCATTTGTTTTATTTTGGATTACTTAGTAAGCAAAATAATGCCTAATAATTTGATGGAAATTAAATGAGGTGTCGTTGCTGGGCGTAACTGTAAAGATTCCCTTGTAGTACAAAGGAAATCTTTGACAGGTCACCGAAGTTACGACAGCCAAGGAGGGTCAAC
>CALVFC010000120.1 GCA_944326735.1 uncultured Limosilactobacillus sp.
AAGAACAAACCGTTGAATACTACAACGCTGAATGATCTCTGCCGTATTCTGGATTGTGATATTCAGGAGATTTGCAGGTATATTCCAAGTCATACAGACCAGTCATTATAAAATTCATTTTACCGGTGAAAAAGCCCTGGCAGTTTTTCTGTTAACTGTCAGGGCTTTCTATTCTTAAAATATTTAATGTTTTCTGCTGATCCATTGTCTGATAATATTCTCCCAGTCCATGCCGTCCTGCAAGATGCGGAGAACAGTTACCGTAGCAGCACTCTTATCCACCGTATAAAACAAAAGATAATTTTTATATGCCTTCAGATAAATATCATATCCCCGATAACAGAAACCGGTAGTTCCATAACCGTCCGGCAATGTATCCAACTCCTGCACCGCTTTCTTTATCTTTCTAGAAAAATATTCTGCATACTCACGGTACTTGAAATTTCTAAGGATATATTTCTTCTTTTCTTTGATATCTTCTTTGGCAATATCGGTAATCAATGTATCCACTTCAGAGTCCACCAGGACATCACAAATTTCGTGCAATGACAACCCCCTTTCTAATAGCATCGTTAAATGGATGGTTAAGTAATAGCCATAGTAACTTTGAAAGCTTTTGCCTACCACTGGGAGACTAGCAAGCATTGATGCCCGCTGCACTCGACTTGCCCGCCAAAAACGAATGGCCATCCCCATCGTATAAATCAAGGTAATCCCTAATATAATCCAACCACCCGTGATCATTAATTGCAGAAATGATGGTAATTGATTGTCCGCTGACCATTGACTAAGTTCTGGAAAGACAAACAGCCGCAATAGAACAAACATTACTGTCAACAGCCCCGCTAACAACAACGGGTACATAAGAATCCCCCATAATTTTTGGCGCTGTTTCTCCTTTAATTCCATAATTTGCCCGACCTTGAGCAAGCAATCGTCCAAATTACCGTGTTGTTCGGCTAATATGAGTTGATGGTAAAGCGTTGGTTTGACAATTGGTTTAACTGCTTCAGCGAATGTTTTCCCATGGGCCATCCTTTGCGGTATCGGTTGTAATTGTGACCATTTATTATAAACTGTCCCAACTGTAAAATTGACCGCATGTTGAAGGGCAAAGCCACTCTTAATAAGCTTACCGAGAAAGATAAACCAGCTAGCCTGGTGACGGACGGTAAACTTACCCTTGCCAGAATTTCTTAAGGGTTTGCCGCCCAATTTTTCCTTGTGTTTCAAGTTGCGTGAGTTTTTCTTGCCAATCATTACTAATTCCTCCTAATTCTGCGTTCGTTAAATGCTTAATAAGTTGAGCGCCGTGAAGAAGTTCAAACAACACCGCTGATTGATTATTCTCCAGGGGCAGTAATCGTTGATAACAAATACCAGTTAGCGATTCTTCTAGGTAGTAGTGGTCAATCGCAAGATCCTGTAAACGAGCGACGACCCCCTTGGCATTGCGCGCGTGAATAGTTGCTAACACTAAATGACCACTAAGTGAAGCTTGAACAGCCATTGCAGCCGTTTCACGATCACGAATTTCCCCAATAATAAATGTATTCGGATGATGACGGAGCCCTGCTTTTAATAGCGCTTGGTAATCCATCCCCGCTGCCCGGTTTATTTGTAACTGTAAAAAACGTGGTTCTCGGATTTCAATCGGGTCTTCAATCGTCATCACCAACTGTTGGCTTGCTTGTTCACTTGCTAGACGATACATTGTCGTGGTTTTACCTGATCCCATGGGGCCCGCAAAAAGAATTAGGCCCCGCTGCAGGGTCAATTGTTGAAGTGTCGCCCATTGATCCGGGAATGCAACATGGTACTGGTGAAGGTCCAACTGGTAAATAAAACGAATGACCAACGACTCACGGCTTAAAAAATCGCCGATCGTCGAAAGACGTAGGTCTACTGGTTGATGATGTGGGCTATGCCACCGCCACGAACCACCTTGGGGACGACGGTGTTCACTAGTTGCCATATTAGCGCGGTATTTAAAAAACGAAATAATTTGTTGACCTTGTACCGCATCAACCTGCTGGACCGATTTCCACGTCGTTTGACCTTTTAGCATGGCCAATAATTGATAACCATTCTCATTCGGTAAAATATATAAATCAGAGCACTGGTCGGCAATTAATTGGTCCATGATATTTTGAATTAATCGCATATTTTACCTCCTACAGTATATAAACGAAAAAAATCGTCTTTTGCACTTTTTAAATTCAAAAAGATTTGATAATTTTGCAAAATTGTCTACTGACCAGCCAATTCAGATAACCTGATTTAAAACAAAAAAAGTCTGCATGGCATATCACCATACAGACTTAGATATTTATATGATTGACTGTTATTCTGCGTCGTCTGGTAATTGACCAGCTTCGTAGATATCAGCAACATCATCATTGGCAGTTAATTCGTCAATTAAGTGTTGATATTGCTTAACCTTGTCTTCAGGGACAGCAGTCCGGTTTTGTGGGATCATTGTTACTTCAGCAGTATCCAATTCGTAACCCTTGGATTGAAGGGCGTCACGGACAGCAGCCATTTGATTTGGTGCAGTGAAGATTTGGAACTTTTCGTCACTAGCCTTCATGTCATCAGCACCGGCATCAAGAGCGTCCATCAACATGTCATCTTCACTCTTGTCAAGGCCGTCACGAAGAATTTCGATTAAGCCCTTCCGGTCAAACATGTAGGAAACGGAACCGCTGGCACCTAATGAACCACCAGCATGAGTAAAGGCAGAACGAACAGCGGCAGCAGTCCGGTTCTTATTATCAGTCAACGCGAAGACCATAACGGCAACACCACCTGGTGCGTAACCTTCGTAGGTAACTTCTTCGAACTTTGCACCACCAGCACCGGAGGCCTTGGCAATGGCCCGATCAATGTTCTTCTTTGGCATGTTGGCAGCGTGTGCCTTATCAATTACCAAACGAAGTTGAGCGTTGTTCGCTGGATCAGGATCACCTGCTTTTGCTGCTTGGTACAAATCACGTGAGATCTTTTGGAAAATCTTACCACGCTTAGCATCTTGGGCGTTCTTACGTCCTTGAATGTTATGCCATTTTGAATGTCCTGACATTACTTACTCCTCTTTTCTATATTAATGTGATAAACAGATAAATCTTAGCAGATCTGGCGCTGTAATTCAAGCTTAGATGCGCCGACCAATACTACTAGTAATAATTTTAATAACAATTAGTACGATGAGAACAACAGCAAGCGCCAGACAATAATGAAAACCAACCGCCGCCATATCGCCAGCTACTTGCACAAGCAAGGCGGAATAGTCAGGAAAACTATGGCCCGCCGTGACAACCCCAGTTTTAATTAACTGAGTAATAATCGCCAGTAAAACAGCAGAAATACCAGTCAACCGCATGAAGGATCCTAAACTAGCCCGGCCAATAATCAGCACTACCAAAACCACAACGAGGATAATGGCACTGACAATCATAATGATGTTATTAACGTTCTTCCAGATTTGGAGAATACTGGTAAAACGTTGAACCTCCGGCGTATTGATTTGTTGATTTAATGCCGAAGAAACACCATCAGTGGCTGCCGATCCAATTGACGATGAGAGCAGGCCCTTCGGTATTTGGATACCATCAATGGAAGAACTCGCATTATCAGTTGAACTTTTAATTGCTGATGAAAAATCAAGATTCAATTGTTTTCCGGCATAGATTTGGTCAACTGCTTGCTTTAATAGTTTGTTCGTCGTCGCATCATCCAACGCGCCATCATTAATACCGTATTTGCCGGCAACTTCATTGAGGTTATTGCTGACGGTGGATGCCACATCTGACCGTTGGATCTCTTGCTCTGCAAAATGCCGATTCAAAATCGTCTGGTTAAACAGCAGGGTTACTCCTAAGAGCGTCATTGCAATGATACCCCAAAAGACCCGCATCGGATGACGAGGACGAATCGGTCGGTCATTTTCATGAGGTGCAGTGGCTTGCTGCTGACGACGAAGCTCCTGTCGAGTAGTCATTCTAGTTAGTTGTCTCCCTTATTACCGGGTTGATTGTCGTTCAACTAAGCCATGATCTAAGATGACATCATCATTATCATGCACTTCGTCATCCATCATCTTGGTCAACAGCCGCATCGAAATTGCCCCGATATCATAAAGTGGTTGGGTAATCGAGCTCAAGGTTGGCCGGGTGATCTTCGAGTACTTGGTGTCATTAGAAGTGATGATTTCAAATTGGTCAGGCACCTTGATACCGGCATCAGTTAAACCGTTCAGCAGGCCCGCTGCTAAATCATCATCGCTGACATAAGCAGCCTTAATGCCACGTTTAACCAATTCTGGACCTTGTTCATATGCCCGATTGTAATCACCATTTGTTTCAACCACATACTTCGATTCGAAGTTTACTCCATGATCCTTCAGGGCTTCTTTATACCCAGCCAGCCGGTACTTACCATTAATG
>CALVFC010000121.1 GCA_944326735.1 uncultured Limosilactobacillus sp.
GGAACAGATTTGGCTGGTATAGTTAGGCTTGACGACAATCAGTTTTTTACCGTACCAGGCACATTTATACGCCAACATGGTCCTAAACTCATACCAGCTGGCATTGGCAATTGCTTTCGCTAAGTGGTGATTGTGCTGTAGATTCTTGGCTTTCAAATCTTCAATGACAATCACGTCGTACTGTTTAACTAAAGCGGTGGTCAGTTTATGTAAGTAATCTTTGCGTTGGTTAGCGATCTTCTGCTGATAACGCGCTTTTTGGATTCTAGCCCGTTGCCAATTCTGGTAATCAGTCAGCTCTGCCTTAAACGTTTTATGGTTATGATTCCACTGACGAACGGCAACTTGAGCCCAGTGCTGTCGCCGATTATACTTACTCTGCCACCGCACGGCTTGCTTTGCCAGCCACTCGGCGTTAAATGTTTTGTACTTAGTTCCATCCGAACTGATGGCTAAATTAGCGATCCCGACATCAAGGCCGACTGCTTTGCCAGTTTTGGGCAAAGCTTGTGGCGCTGACGCTTCAGCTTGTAAAGACAGGTAATAGCGGCCGGTTGAATCATAGCTGACCGTGTAGCGCTTGATCTTTAAGCCTGCTACTCGGCTGGTCTTGCTGGTTCTGATAGTACCTAGTTTAGGCAACTTCATCCGGTGCTTAGCGATTACCCGACAAGTGGAACGGCCCGTGTAGGACTGCTTGCTGGCCCGTCTGTTTTTGAAGCGGGGATAACCGCCTTGGTGTTTGAAGAACATCTTAAAGGATTGCACCAAGTCATGATTGATAACCTGTAAGCTGGTAGAATCACTCTGCTTTAAAAATGGGTATTCTTGTTTAAGCGGCCTCAAAAGGTAATTCATACCATACTCATTGACAAAGCGACTGCTAGGGTTGTTTCGATAGCGTTCCTTAGCCATGGCTAGCATCTGATTCCAGACGAAGCGACTATTGCCAAACATCTGCCAGAGCTGATCTACTTGGTGTTGATTAGGGTATAACCGCAACTTAATGCCCTTTAGAACTTTGACCATTTTTTCACCTCCTCTCCTCCCATGATACAGGAGATTAAGCGGAAAAAGTGAACTTTATATAGAGAAATTTAAAAGGTGGCTGACGGCCGCCAGGTGGGCAATTCATCACGTTCTTAAAAGGTCGTGTCTTCTTGCCCAAATTCAATAAAACGCCTTCCATAGCTCGAAATGAGCACGGGAGGCGTTTTTGATTAGCCATTGGTCAGGTGCCGGTGAATACCGAGCAGGTCCTTGAATTTGACCCAGACCAGGTGGAAGCTGAATTCCGATAGGAAGGCTAGCCCCACCGTTAATAGAATTAGCAGGGGAAAGAGAAGCATGAGTGGTATGTGCAACGGGTTCAATAACTTCCAGCACCAATAGAGCCAGAAGACGTGGGAAAGGTAGGCCCGGTGAGCATAGAGGGCGATCCAGTGCACCATTGGCAGCCACTGGTTACGGTACTTCTGCATATACAATGCGAAGGTCGCAATTAAACCGATCGTGGCCAGGTTGTAGAAGATCATTGATGGTAAGTAGTAAGGGGCGTTAGTAAGCCATACCGGAATCCCGTAGCTGAAGAAGTTGAGGGTAACGTAGTAGAAGAGGGCCAACCAGATGACAACTTGACTCAACCAATGCTGCTTGAGTACTTCCGATAGCTTAGGGTAGCACTGCCACAGCACCGTCCCCGCGGTGGCGAAAATCAGGAAACTGGGGAAGACCCGGTCGAGCAGGTACCAGCGCTGGGCGTCGGGACCATGGAATACCCGGAGTGCGTAAGTCAGGTGCCAACCAAACTCGAAGATGAGCACCAAAATAAAGGCAACCAGGGCGCGAACGGCCCGGTGATTGATCCAGTGGGCAAGCATCCAGAAGAGGGGCATGATGATAATAAACTGGAGCATCATCACGTTGTACCAGAGGTGCGGGGCCGCGTTGCCGTTGATGAACTGCCAGGCAAAACTGGTCCAGTTATGGTAGTGACTGTGCTGCTGCAATTGAGGCAGAAATAATAGGTAGACCGTAGTCCAGAGGATTGAAGGGACAAACAGGACGTGCCACCGGTTAAGCATAAAGCGCGGGTAGTTGCGCCAGGTGGCGTGGGGGTGGGTTCTGATTGTTGAGAACAGGATCCCAAAGATGAAAGCAGACGCGCTAAACTTGGCTAATTTGTAGAAGCCGCCCAGAAAGAATTGTTGACCAATTGGGGGCTGGGTCTGCATTAAAAAGGTGATGACCGATTGAATCATCACCGTGGTGACCGCAAACATCTTTTCAAAGTCACCAATATCAGCCCTACCAGTTGAACCTAAATGCTCCACAATAATCATGCCTTTCATTAATCTAAGGTTGATTTTAGCATCATTACGTCCTTTTATTAAAGGACTTAAAAATGTGAATTTGCGGGGGATGGGAAGTGATACACCCAGTTAGAAAAGTAAAGAAATCATTAATTGGACCGTATCAATTTTCAAAAAGGTTGACTTTAAATAAAAACAGGTTATCATAAAAGATGTAAATTGAATGATTTACGTTAGTTGTTTGAATTACACGAACGTATTTATTTATTCAGAAGGAGTGTATTTTTGATGGCAGTAGATTACGATTCCAAGCAATACTTGGAAAGTGTTGACGCTTACTGGCGCGCCGCTAACTACCTGAGTGCCGGTACCCTGTTCTTAATGGACGACCCACTGTTACGTCGGCCATTAAAGGCTGAAGACGTTAAGCCTAAGCCAATTGGTCACTGGGGTACTATTGTTCCACAAAACTTCATTTACGCCCACTTAAACCGGGTTATTAAGAAGTACGGTCTGGACATGTTCTACATTGAAGGTTCAGGTCACGGTGGCCAAGTTATGATGAACAACTCTTACCTGGACGGTTCATACACTGAAATTTACCCTGAATTTACTCAGGATGAAAAGGGTATGGCTAAGCTGTTCAAGCACTTCAGTTTCCCAGGTGGGACTGCTTCACACGCCGCACCAGAAGTTCCTGGTTCTATCCATGAAGGTGGGGAATTAGGTTACTCCCTTTCACACGGTGTTGGTGCGATCTTAGATAACCCAGATGTTATCGCTGCTGTTGAAATTGGTGATGGTGAAGCTGAAACTGGCCCATTGGCTGCTTCATGGTTCTCAGACAAGTTCATCAACCCAATCAAGGATGGTGCGGTATTACCAATCATCCAAGTCAACGGTTTCAAGATTTCTAACCCAACTATCCTTTCACGGATGAGCGACGAAGAACTTACTAAGTACTTCGAAGGTATGGGCTGGAAGCCATACTTCGTTTCCGCATACAAGGATGCTGACCGTGACGGTGAATTCAGTGGCTACAAAGACCACATGGAAGTTCACGAAGAAATGGCAAAGACCATGGACAAGGTTATCGAAGACATCAAGGCTATCCAAAAGAACGCCCGTGAAAACAACGATGACTCTCTGCCACAATGGCCAATGATTATCTTCCGGGTTCCAAAGGGCTGGACTGGTCCAAAGAAGGACTTGGATGGTAACCCAATCGAAAACTCATTCCGTGCTCACCAGATTCCTATTCCGGTATCTCAAGACGACATGGAACACAAGGACATGCTTGTTGACTGGATGAAGTCTTACAAGCCAGAAGAACTGTTCGACGAAAACGGTCACCCAGTTGCTCTGGTTGAAGAAAACACTCCAGATGGTGACAAGCGGATGGCTATGAACCCAATCACTAATGGTGGTAAGGATCCTAAGCCTCTTATCCTGCCTAACTACCGTGACTTCGCTGTTGATGTTCAAAAGCCAGGTACGGTTATTAAGCAAGACATGCTTGAATGGGGTAAGTACCTCAGCAAGATGGCAGAACTGAACCCAGATACTTTCCGTGGCTTCGGTCCTGACGAATCCAAGTCTAACCGGCTCTACGATCTTCTTGACAACGACAAGCGTCAATGGATGGAAGGTATCCACGAACCAAACGACGAAGACCTTGCTCACTCTGGTCGTGTGATCGATTCACAACTTTCCGAACACCAAGCAGAAGGTTTCCTTGAAGGTTACACTCTGACTGGTCGTCACGGATTCTTCGCAACCTACGAATCATTCGGTCGGGTTGTTGACTCCATGCTGACTCAGCACATGAAGTGGGTACGGTAGGCTAAGGATCTCTACTGGCGTAAGCAATACCCAGCATTGAACTTCGTTGATACTTCAACTGTCTTCCAGCAAGACCACAACGGTTACACTCACCAAGATCCAGGTCTGTTGACTCACATGTTCGAAAAGGAACGTCCAGACCTCGTTAAGGAATACCTGCCAGCTGATACTAACTCACTGATGGCTGTTTCTAACAAGGCCTTCAACGACCAAGAATGCATCAACATCTTCGTAACTTCCAAGCACCCACGTGCACAATGGTTCTCCATTGACGAAGC
>CALVFC010000122.1 GCA_944326735.1 uncultured Limosilactobacillus sp.
AACACGTTCCTAACCGCGCCTTGTGGCTGATTACCTTCCTGGCCATGATCTTAGGCTCTGTTTTCCCATTTACTTTCCTGGCTACCCTGGTCTCGGCAGGGACATTAGTAGCGTTTATCTTCGTCTCTCTGGGAATCTATGCATTGCGGCCGCGTGAAGGGCGTGACTTACCGGATGCCCAATTCAAAATGCCGTGGTATCCTGTTCTCCCAGCAATCTCGGCCCTGTTCTCCATAGTCATTTTCTGGGGTCTAAACCGCGATGCTAAAATTATGATGGCAATCTGGTTCTTGATCGGTTTGGTTGTCTACTTTGCATACGGTATCCGCCATTCAATCATCAATCAGGAGCATCAGGCAAAATAGGACTTGAAAGGATCGGCAAAAGCTAGTATAGTAGTTTATGGCTATTTAGCCGTGATTAACGGTATTCCGCTGCCCAAGGTGGACATGAATGTCGGCGAAAGGAAAGAAAATACTTATGCGTCAAAACAAGTTAATCGAAAAGATTACTGCAAGTCAATTACGGGATGACATTCCAGAATTCCGTGCCGGTGATACTGTTCGGGTTCACGCTCGAATCGTTGAAGGTTCCCGCGAACGTATCCAGATGTTCGAAGGATTAGTTATCAAGCGTCACGGTGCTGGCATCAGTGCTACTTACACTGTTCGTAAGATCAGTAACGGTGTTGGTGTTGAACGTACCTTCCCATTGCACTCACCACGGGTTGCAAAGATCGACGTTCTTCGTCATGGTCGTGTTCGTCGTGCTAAGCTTTACTACTTACGTGCACGTACTGGTAAGGCTACTCGTATCGCTGAAAAGCGTCGCGACAACGAAAAGTAATCTATACAATAAGGACCCTTGCATTGCAGGGGTCCTTTTTTGTTTTTAAGTAAGCAAATTAGTTCGACAGAACGTGTATACTATTGACAGATGTTTAATAAAATTAGACACTAACGTTATCAGATAACTCGAGAAGGATTAACACTGGGTCCCATAATGGGGTAGGCAGTACGCTGAGCATTCCTACGTGCCTGGGGTTATCTCTTTTTTATTTTGTCGACAATATTGACTGGATCCTGTTTAATTTGATTTACAATTAAATTAGCTAAGAAAACTTCTTTTTATTGATAATGATCGCCAATACTAAGGGAAGCAGAGAATCTTAATACTAAATCATTACCGCAATCATGGCACTGTCGTAACGATAGTATTCATTGTTGAGAGATTGTTATTAACACAGATGAATATTTGTTCTTACAATATCTTTTAAGCCGAAGCTTAGTGCACTGCCAAAGAGGTGATAAGAATGGCCTACTTTAATACCAAAACTGATACTGAATCGAAGCACAAGGCTAAATCACTATCTATACCCAAAGCTACTTCAGAACTTGATCAAGCCATCGCAGAAGCCGATCGGGGTCAAGTAGAAATGTTTAATAACTTCAATGAGTGGTCAGCGTCATTGAAGTGACCGGCCACCTTACATTCAACATTGTTTTCTGGTATTAAAAATTGTTTGAACTCTTACTAACTCCACAACACTAAAATCATTGCACTGTCGCAATGATAATGTTTATTGCTGAAAATTATCATTAACACAGATTAATGCTTTTTATAGTCTCGCACATACGATATAAGCAATAGGAGGAAGACAATGATGAGTAGTAAAGACAGAGTCCACACAGAACGTAACTTGGTCAATGAAACTGCTATTAAGCCGACTGCAGGGACCGATACATTTCATCAAAATACTAACCGTTCATCAGCGACTCTGACCTCTGAGCGAAAAGTCGCTTTACGAATTCGGCAATTGTCGCGTATAAAACCAGTGAAAGAAATCCACAGTCAGGATGATCTGAAGCAGTTCTTCCAAGAAGACTAACTAATTCTCAACGCTTATTTTCCAAGCCAAATCTTTATCATTTCCACAACACCAAAAAAGCCTTACCGCAGCCATCGCGCTGCCGTAAGGCGATTATTTTCGATTAATATGTTTGGCCAGATTCAGATTGAATAATGACCGTTGGTGTGTATTTCATGTTTAGTTGTTGGCAAATGCTAGTCAAATCATTGGTAACATTTGTCTTCACTTCGTTGATTTGGTCCTGACTGACGTTTTGCACCATGTCATCCACAACGAAGGTAACGCTCTTGACTTTCCCCGTTTTCGAGTCAACATCGCATTTGACGTCCTTCAATACTTGTGACTGTGGCACTGTACTGTCTAGCAGTTTCTGGAGCATGTCGGCCTGCGCAAAGTTCGTCCCCATTTTGCTGATCTTTGGGTCGTCACCGACAATATCCTGTGCTTCCGCATCCATACTCATTTTATTAACGAAATGATATTGGTCTTTACTCAACTTGAAAGTATGCAAGTCAAATTTTGATTTGTATGCTTTCAAGTATTTTTTGGGAACACTGTCGCCAACTTCCTTCTTGTAATTAGTAATCGCAAACAGGTAGACTTTCACCTTATGTGATTTGGCGACATCGAGGATCAGGCGTGGACTAATTTCCGCCTTGAACTTACCATTCTTAACCTTGGCCCAAGCGTAATCATTGACCTTGCTTGCGGCGTTCAGCTCGGCCGGTCCCTGAGCAACGATCTTCGCGCCGTCAGGGGCACTGGTCGTCCCGGACACAATCCAGTGATCGGCAGCATTAACGGACGTTTTGGTGATGTCCACCTTGTAAATGTCCGATTTTCCGGAAGAAACCTTATTCCCACAACCAGTTAAAATAACGGTGAGGAAACAAATGAAGATAAAACATATCTTTTTCATAATCATTCTCCTAATAGTTCAGCTTTTAATGTCTTCAGTATTTGGACAATCGTCGTCGAATTAAGAGGACTTTCTGTTTATAGTTTTATGATTATTAATAGGGCGATTAACGCTTACTCCCTATATTTTCCCCGGATACTACTATCATATAATATAATTACCAATTACGCTAGTTTAAATATTTATCGACTGAACAATTACACGCCAAACAACCCAATACGGTCAAGATAATGAATAATAATCGTCAAATAGTTTAAATCTGCCAGGCGCCGTGAAATAATAGGTGATGGAGTTTAATGAGTGGAGGAATTCAAATGAAACTTATTTCATGGAACATCGATTCAATCAATGCTGCACTGACGGGCACGTCCACCCGGGCCGGTGAAACCAGGGATGTTCTGCACAAGATTGCTGGCGAGCATCCAGACGTCATTGCCATTCAGGAAACCAAGCTTTCCAAGAATGGTCCAACGAAAAAACACCAAGCAGTCCTCCAGGAACTCTTTCCTGAATATGACGTTGCTTGGCGCAGTTCAGTTGAACCAGCACGGAAGGGTTACGCCGGGACAATGTACTTGTATCTGAAGAAGTACGCTCCCGAAGTCACTTATCCCCAAATTGGTGCTCCCGAAACCATGGACGATGAGGGTCGCATCATCACCCTTGAATTTCCTGATTTCTTCGTCACTGAAGTTTATACCCCTAATTCAGGGAACGGCCTGAAGCGGCTAGCTGACCGCCAAGTTTGGGATGACTGTTACCGTGAGTACCTCCACAAGTTGGATCAGCAAAAGCCAGTCATGGCCAGTGGGGACTTCAACGTCGCTCACGAACCAATTGACCTTGCCCACCCAGAAAACAACCACCATTCTGCTGGCTACACCGACGAAGAGCGGGAACACTTCACCAAGCTGCTTGATGCCGGCTTTACCGATAGTTTCCGCCACCTGAACCCTGATAAAGCGGGGGTGTACTCCTGGTGGGCACAGCGGGTCATCACCAGTAAGCAAAACAACTCCGGCTGGAGAATTGACTACTGGCTCGTCAGTGACCGTCTTGCCGATAAAATCCAGGATTCCAAAATGATTGATTCTGGCAAGCGGCGTGACCACACCCCAATTGAACTTGATATCGACCTTTAAAACCAATAAGCCGCGGGCTCTCATTGAGAACTCGCGGTTTTCGTTTATCATTAGTTATCCATGCGCCGGGCCCGTAATGCCCAGAGGATCGAGACGGTATCGATTACTTCCTGGAGCATTGCACCGACAAAGGCGGGGATGACTCCCGTCGAGGCCACCAGCATCAGGAGGGTACAGATAGCAATCCCAATCAGGACGGCTTGCTTGGCAACTTTGATCGTGTCTTGTGAAATATCGACGGCCGTGGCGACCTTACTCAGGTCGTCCCGTAGAATTACTACGGACGCCGATTCACTGGCGGCGGTTGCCCCATGTGCACCCATCGCAATCCCAACATCCGCAGTCACGAACGATGGGGCATCATTAACCCCGTCGCCGACCATGAAGACGGGGTGCTGGTCGAGTGGCACATCCTTCAAAGCGTTAATCTT
>CALVFC010000123.1 GCA_944326735.1 uncultured Limosilactobacillus sp.
TACCACAATAAAAAGACCCTAAATATGATGAACGTCGACCCTAGTGAACATCCAATGGGCATTCAGATTTTTGGGGGAACTAAGGAAACCCTCGTTCAAGCAGCTAAGTACGTTGATGAACACACGGCTGCCGATGTGATTGATATTAACATGGGCTGCCCCGTGAATAAGGTTGTCAAAACTGATGCGGGGGCCCGCTGGTTGCTCGACCCTAACAAAGTTTATGAAATGGTTTCTTATGTTACCGATGCAGTCAAAAAGCCAGTCACGGTTAAAATGAGGACTGGTTGGGATGATAAGCATATTTATGCGGTCGAAAATGCACTAGCTGCGGAGAAGGCCGGGGCATCTGCTATTGCAATGCACGGCCGAACCCGAAAACAGATGTATACGGGAAAGGCTAATTGGCATATACTAAAAGACGTAGCAGACCAGTTAACAATTCCGTTTATGGCCAATGGCGATGTCCGGACACCTGAGGATGCTAAACGGATCTTAGAGGAAACGGGGGCCACTGCAGCAATGATTGGGCGCGCCGCAATGGGGAATCCGTGGATGTTACGGCGGACAGAACACTATTTGGCAACCGGTGAGTTGTTACCAGAAGCAACCCCAACGCAAAAGATCAAGATGGCTAAGGAACACTTGAACCGTCTGATTGATTTGAAGGGTGAATACATTGGTGTTCGAGAATTCCGTGGATTGTCTACTTATTACCTCAAAGGGATTCCAAGGTCAGCACGGACCAAGGCAGCGTTAGTTGAAGCGGAAACACGTCAAGAAATGAATGATATTTTTGATCGTTTTGCCGAACAAACAGCTGAGCGTGAATTAAAGCGGGCTGCACGATAGTCTCATTACTTAGAGGAGGAATATTCAGTGTCACAAGAACTAGATCAGATGAGAGTTCGTCGCGAAAAGATGGAAGAACTGAAGTCACTTGGGATTGAACCTTTTGGTCGGCGCTTTAAGCGTGACCACCTGGCCAAGGACTTACACGATAAGTTTGATCAATACGATAAAGAAGAACTAAACGAAAAGGGCGAAATGGTTACCATTGCCGGACGAATGACGCGGAAGCGGAGCAGTGGTAAGGCCGGTTTTGCCGATTTTGTTGATCGGACTGGTAAGATCCAGGTTTATGCACGGAAAGATATGGTTGGGGATGAACCATACCATATTTTCAAGCGTGCTGATATTGGAGACTTCTTGGGTATCAAGGGTGACGTGATTAAGACCAATACCGGAGAATTAACGGTCCGGGCCCATGAAATCACGTTCTTGTCTAAGGCATTGCGGCCACTTCCTAACAAGTGGGAAGGGGTTACTGACCCAGAGACTATCTATCGTCAACGGTACCTGGACCTGATTTCTAACCCAGAAAGTTTCAAGCGTTTCCACCAACGGACGGCAATTATTAAGGCTGTGCGGAAGTACATGGATGAGAATGGTTTTACTGAAGTCGAAACCCCAATTCTGAACACCAAGGCTGGAGGTGCTAATGCACGTCCATTTATTACGCACCACAATGCGCTTGATATTGACATGTACTTGCGGATCGCCACTGAATTGTACCTCAAGCGGTTAATCGTTGGGGGATTTGAACGAGTATACGAACTCGGACGGATCTTCCGGAATGAAGGGATGGATCCACACCATAACCCTGAATTTACTACGATGGAAACTTATGCGGCCTACTGGGACTTTCATGACGTTATGGATGAAACTGAAGGAATCGTTAAGGCTGCTGCTAAGGTTGTTTCAGACAATGGTAAGGTTACTTACCAGGGGAATGAAATTGACCTGGGTGGCGACTTTAAGCGGATCACCATGGTTGATGCTATCAAGGAAAAGACGGGTGTTGACTTTAGTAAGGACATGACTGACGAGGAAGCAAAGAAGATTGCTGACGAACATCATGTTGCATATGAAAAATACTGGACTAAGGGTCACATTATCAACGCCTTCTTTGAAGCATTTGTTGAAAAGACGCTGATTCAACCAACATTTATTTACGAATACCCAGTGGAAGTTTCACCATTGGCAAAGCGGAATAAGGAGAACCCTGAGATGACTGATCGGTTCGAATTGTACGTTGACGGTAGTGAATTAGCGAACGCCTTCAGTGAATTAAACGATCCAATTGACCAGAAGCATCGTTTCGAGATGCAGGCTGAAGAAAAGGCTCATGGTAATGATGAAGCCGAACCTGTTGACCTGGATTATGTTCAGGCCCTTGAATACGGTATGCCGCCAACGGGTGGACTGGGTATCGGTATTGACCGGCTGGTAATGCTTTTGACTGATGCTAAGTCTATTCGTGATGTTATCCTCTTCCCAACTATGCGTCCAGAAAAGGAAAAGCAGAATGGTAAGAAGGGCAAGAAAAAGCAAAAGTAAGACTACCAAAGAGCTTAATGACGGGCTTGATAAGTAATTCGCGTTTTACAGTCTATCGTCACTTTGGTATAAAAAAGTGGTTGTAATTAATGGTGTGTACACCAAAAATACACCATTTTTAGAAAAATAATGTAAGAAGGGTCTAACACAAAATGTAAAAGACTCGTACCTAATTTGCTTTAGGTACGGGTCTTTTATACTTTGGTTCTTCGTCAAGAAGTACTGATGAAAAAATAGAATAAATTTTCAAGCAGCTCGTGTCTGGCATTTGGCACGAGCTGTTCTTTTATTATTATTCCAGTTGATGGCCACATATGAATTAGGTAAGGTGAGCAGGATGCGAGCTCGAAAATTGAAGAAGTTACGAAAACCATAAGCGGTCATAACGTAGAAAGTAATTACGTAAATAGTGACTTCGTCGTGACAAAATAATATCTAAAGTGCGGTGATTTTCAATGTTCATCAAAATCATACTCATTCCGCTGGGGGCAAAGCAACCAGATTTAAAGTCATCAAAAGAGATGTGGCGTGGTAGCCGATGGTAGTTAGGCTTGAAGAATTGGTCTCGCTGTCAAGGTTGACCATGGTAATTACGCCTACCTCAATAGTGATGGAAATCACCAATTCACGACCTTGCTGCCTGATACAATATCGTCACTTGAATACTATGCCAACCAGGAAGGTTAGCTTTTGATGAAATAGGGTTCAGCCGGTTTATCCAACCTGAACCCTATTTTGCTAGAATCGTTTTCTTCGCGACCTTGACAAGTGTATAATGAATATGTTAATAGGGATATCGGACTAATAATATTTGGAGGATGATTATGTCAGAAAAAAAGCATTACAAACTGTATAAGGCAGGTAAGCAGTGGTGTACTGCGGCGATCGCGACCGTTGCTGTCGTTGCTGGATTGACAACCCTGACGGGGACGGTCCATGCTGACGATAATGCTTCTTCTGCTCCCTTGACAACGCAGACGCAGTCAACAGAGCAGCAGGCCGACAGCCAGGATACTAGTGCCCCAAATAATCAGGTCACTGATGCCAAGGCAAGCGACCAGCCTTCGCAGTCGACAGCTAACGACACCACGACGACTACTACGTCAAATTCAGATATTGACCAGCAGGTAACGTCGAGTCAACACGCGGCGGTTGCGGCGTCCACGAAGTTGCCAACCGGTCGCCCTGGCTGGAGCCAGCAGAATGGTGGCTGGTACTACTTCAATAATCAAGGTAATGCCAGCACCGGTTGGCAGCTACTGGGTGGCTGGTACTACTTCAGCCCAACCAATGGCCTGATGCAATCCGGCTTGCAGTCAATCAATGATAAGTACTATTACTTAAACCCCAACCACGATGGGACCTTCGGGGTAATGAAGACCGGCTGGCAGGTAATCAATGGTCAATGGTATGGTTTCGGTGGTCAAAATGATGGTGCCGCTTACACCAATTGGCACTATATCAACGGTCGCTGGTACTACTTCCTTCAAGATGGTCAGGCAGTGACCAATTGGCAACAGATTAATAATAACTGGTATTACTTCGATCGACAAAATGCCTGGGCCCTAACTGGCTGGCAGCGGATTAACAACAATTGGTACTACTTTGATCCAACCAACGCTTGGGCACAGAAGGGCTGGTTTAAGACGCAGGCTGGTAACTGGTACTACCTCGACCCGACGAATGCTTGGGCGGTAACTGGCTTGCAAAGGATCAACAATAACTGGTACTACTTCGATCGGCAAAATGCCTGGGCCCTGACTGGTTGGCAGAAACTTAACAATAACTGGTATTACTTCGATCGACAAAATGCGTGGGCCCTGACCGGTTGGCAGAAACTTAACAATAACTGGTATTACTTCGACCCAACCAATGCGTGGGCCCTGACCGGTTGGCAGAAACTTAACAATAACTGGTATTACTTCGACCCAACCAA
>CALVFC010000124.1 GCA_944326735.1 uncultured Limosilactobacillus sp.
GTGATTCTAGGAACTACCATGATCTGTAATAACTAAATTAGCTTCTCAAAATATTTTTAGATATTTTAGAATTAGTATTGATATTTTTCAAAAGTAAGATATAATTACAATGTACCTCATGAGGGGGGAGAAAAATTTCTCCAAGATCTTAATTGTTGAATTTATTTACTGTACTTAGGGAGGAACTTTTATCATGTTTAAACAAACTCGTTGTCCCCACTGCCAAGGAATCTTGGACGATGCTACTGTTGTAATTGCTGAAATTATGTCCGGAGTCTACTGCCCGCATTGTCATCGCTACATTGCCGAAAAGGATATCCAGTACTACTGATCTGAGACTGTCTAGGAAACAGTTTCTTATTTTGAAAGTGAAAGAGGTTTAATAATTATGAATACTTTTACTAAAAACAGATCCTGGTGGCTCTTAGCCCTCTTTGCATTGATTTCACTTCTCTTAGCTGGGTGCGGTAAGGCTAGTTCTTCACCATCTGCGGACCCCATCGTCGGTGCATATAAATGCGGTGCTAAGTATAGCAAGACCGAGGATGGCGCTGTTCAACCGGGATATTGGTATTTCAAGAAGAATGGCAAATTGTTGTACTGTGTCCCACAGATTGCCCATAATGAGCATTTCCACCCAGGATATGAAGTTTCCCATGGCACCTGGAAACGCTTGGGAAATAATCGCTACCAGATAAATTTACGCAGCGATTATGAGGGTGACTCTTTTAACCTCAAGGGTTCACTGGAAAACGACCACCTGACAATTCCTGCTGCAAAAGGCTGGAATAAAGAGGTTGACAGCAAAATCAGCATGACCTCAGCGACCTTCGCTAAAATGCTCAATAAGACAAAGCGGTCCGAACTTGGTGCCTTGCACGCCATTGCGTCTTCTTCCTCCTCAGCAGAAGCAGCGGAGTCAAGAAAGAACGCCGACTTAAGTACCAACAATAATGGTCCGGCGACTAGCGATGCAAGCCAGTCTGCAGATCCCGATGAAATCGGCCGGGCAATCTACAGCCAGGTCTTCCCGTCAGAAGAGGTAGACTCCGTTGAAAAGGATGGGGACCGCTACTACGTCAGCAACGAATACCACAGCGCCGACAGTACGATCCCGTTCCAGATCAACGGCGACACCGTTACCTACTGGACACAGGCGGATGGCGATACTACCGCCGATGGTCAAAACGAGGCCCACACTGTCAGTATCGATGATCTGCTGGGCAATTAATTAATTATCGTAAACCAAAACACTCGGTTGCTTCTCAATAAAGGAGCGGTCGAGTGTTTTACTTGAGTTGAAATTATCACTTGCCCCAGAAGAACTGGATGAGGATCTTGTTGACCTGGGAATTGTGGTGGAGGAGCTCATGCTTAGCGTTGGCGCCGGCGATCTTCTTCTCCGCGTATGACTTAGCTCGGCCATTGAGCAGGTACTTCAAAGTCTTGCTGGAGTTGTTGGTAACCTGGCTATCGTTTCCGTTGCCGAGGTCGCCGTAAATGTTTAATACTCGGGTCTGGTGTGGGTAGGTGTGGCGCAACGGCAGGAGCTTCTGGTAGGTGTCGTTCATCTTGTTGGGCTTGCCGGTCTTGGCATCGACGGTCAAGTCAGCGGGTTCGTTCCAGCCCATTGCCCCGTCAAAGGTCCCCGCCATGGCAACCTGTTTCTGAAGTTGGGGAAGCTTCTTGTTCTGACAGTTGTTGAGTAGGTAGTACATCACTGCCATGTTGCCCATCGAGTGGGCCTCGATATTCATCTTCTTGAAGTGGTAGGTGTCCCGAAGCTTGACGACCACGTTCTTGACCCATTGCCCCTGCAGGTCGTAGTCAGAGTTCCGGCTGTTTTCGAAGTTGACCTCGACCAAGGGGTTAATGGCGCCCTTGGGGATGCGGCCCTGCAGGGTAACCTGACCATCCGCCGCCACGTTAGCGACGATGGCGGTCTTGCTGACACCGGCCTTCATGATGTTGTCAACCATGTACTGTTCCGCGTGGGCACTGCTCCCGAAGCCATGGAAGAAGATGGTCGGGGTGGTTGATTGAACATACTTTTTCGATAACGCTTGGGCATGACCGGATGCTGTGGGAACCAGTACTAGCAGGAGGGCCAGCAGCGACAGGATCAGCCAACGAAATTTACGCATTGTTTCATTACCTTCTTTTAAATTACATTAATTCCATCATAGCATTTTACGCCAGGGACGAACAAATAATTCTCGGTGTTAAACGCTTGTCAGCTGGAATGAATATATGTTACATTATTCAGAGTTGTTTTCAATGATCGCAACCATAAAACTAATCATGAAGGGATGATAGTCCAAATGCAAATTAAGCAAGCAACGATGAATGACTTAGACCAGATTATTGAGATCCTGCGCGATGGTCGCAACCAACTGGCTTCTCAAGGGATCGACCAGTGGCAAGGGGACTACCCAAATGTTGAACACGTCAAGGAAGACATCAATAACGGCTGGGCCTACCTGGTACAGTCTGATGATGACGAGACGGTCGGTGCATTATCAATCGTCGAAGCTCCGGACCACTCCTACGATGAACTACAGGGTGACTGGCTGATCGATACTGACAAGTACGTGGTTATTCACCGGGTCGCCATCCACTCTAGCCACGCTGGTAAGGGTTATGCATCAGCATTGTTTACTAACGTGATTGACTACATCAAGCAGAATCGCAAGGAAATCAAAACGATTCGGATTGATACCCACGAAGATAACAAAATTATGCAGCACCTGATTACCAAGAACGGCTTCACCAAGGTTGGCGAGCTGCACGGTGTTTACCGGCCAAGCGAAATTTCTTACGTTTACGCACTGCTGACTGGGAACTAATAATTGAAGATTATCAGCACCTCACCTGAAATGGTTGAGGTGCTTTTTTGTTGCCTCTAGCGACGACCATGGCGGTCTGATAAAATGAAGACATCATTTCAATTGGGGGGATTGGGAAAGTGAAAAATAAACATTGGGAGAATTTCCGCTTGGCCCTGACCACCTCGAGCCCGGTCTTTTTTGGCTACGTCATTCTGGGACTCGGGTATGGGCTGTATATGCATAACTTGGGGTTCTCGTTTTGGTATCCGACCTTGATGGCGGCAACGATCTACGGGGGTTCGGTTGAGTTTATCATCGCGACGCTCTTGACGCAGCACTTTAATCCGCTTAACGTCCTGCTGATTACTGCGGTGGTAGGTTTCCGGCAGTTCTTCTATGGGATCTCAATGCTCACCAAGTATCCCCGGTACGGTTGGCAGAAGTTGCCGTTGCTGTTTGGCCTGACGGACGAGACCTTTGTTATCAACTACAGTCTGAAGGTTCCAGCTGGTTATGATAAGACCGCGGTGCAGGTTTGGATTAGTGCACTGGATTATTTCTACTGGGTTCTCGGGGCCTTTCTCGGCGGCTTCTTGGGCAGCACCCTTAACTTGCAGATTAAGGGTCTCGATTTCGTGATGACGGCCCTGTTCATTGTCCTGGCCCTTGAACAATTTATGCAGGAGAAACGCCACATCAGCTCGCTGAGCGGAGTCCTGATCACAATCGTCTGCCTGCTGCTCTTTGGCAAGACCTACTTCCTGATTGCAACCCTCCTGCTCTTGGTCGGGGAATACTACTTCCTCTACCGGCGCCACCAGAAGGCAGGTGAGCGGTCATGAGTTTACTGAAACAGGTGGTGACAATTGCCATTGCGGCCGTTGCCAACTTCATTACCCGTTGGCTGCCGTTTGCAATCTTCACCAGCAACAAGAAGGAACAAGAAGAGCTTTCGCCGTTTATCAAGGGGCTGGGAGCCTTCCTCCCGGCTGCAATCATGGGGATGCTGGTGGTGTACTGCTACCGGAACGTCAATTTCTTGGCGGGAAACCATGGCTTGCCGGATCTGCTGGCTGGACTCATTACGGTGGTCATCCACCTGTGGCGGCGTAGCATGTTCCTCTCCCTGATCGTTGGGACTGTTAGTTATATTATTCTGATTAACTATGTTTTCTAGTTTAGATAACCCAGAGGGCTGTGACATAACTCCGCTTTCCTTTAAAATTAGTAAAAGAAAAAGCACCGACCTGACCGTCGATGCTTCTAAATTTCAAGAATAAGTTAGCCACTAAGCTGAAATAAATAGCACTGACCAATTAATTATTGGTTGATGAGAACGTGACATCTCTTGATAGAATGCTTTACAGTAAACATCCATTGCAGAACGTCCATTAAATATGGCTCGTGGATAGTGATTCATCCAATCATTAGTCGCTATGATCTGAGCACTACTATAGTTATTTATAGCTTCACCTTT
>CALVFC010000125.1 GCA_944326735.1 uncultured Limosilactobacillus sp.
GTGACCCGTTCCTGCATCCCCGGCTTTTTGGTCACAAAGTCCACTAACCGCGGAATCTTACTCAGGCCAATTACCCGACCGTCACGCGGCACATACGCCACGTTAGCGTAACCAAAGAACGGCAGAAAATGGTGTTCACACATGGAATAAAAGGGGATGTGTTGAATCAACACCATCTCTGGTTGTTCATCAACGTGGAAGACTTTATAGTTGGTAAACTCTTCTGGGCGGTGGTTAAGCGAAGAAAAGATTTCGCCATACATCTTTGCAACCCGCTTTGGCGTTTCACGGAGGCCTTCACGGTCGGGGTCTTCACCCAAGGCCAAAATTAAATCATGAATTGCCTGTTCAACTTTTACTTGGTCCATCCTAACACCTCACTTGAATACTTCTTTTTCAGCCAATTTTGGTCGGTCGTCGTGTTCAATAGTCGTTGAACTGCTTGGTAGTGAACATCATCTGCGGTCATCGCTTCTAAAGTGGGAACCAATACAAACCGGCGATTGCCCATTTCTGGGTGGGGCACGGTCAGTGTCGACGTCTTAATATGTTCCTGACCATAATAAATGATATCCAAGTCAATCGTCCGCGGCCCCCAGTGAACCAACCGCTTCCGGTGGAGGTGCTGCTCAATTTCGTGCAGGAAATCAAGCAACTGTTGAGCACTCAGGCTGGTCTGAAGAATGATGGCGATATTGTAGAAGGACTGCTGCGCCACCCCACCGACTGGTTCCGTTTCATAGACGGACGATATCGACGTAAGCGTCACTGCTTGGTTTTCACTAAGGAGGTGTACAGCCGTCTGTAGATTGCTTAATCGGTCACCGATGTTACTACCTAGACTTAACACCGCTTCAGTCGTTTTGTTCATGGTGAAAGTCAACCTCGATTTCAGCATTATTCAGTACGCCCGCAATCGGCAAGTTATATTTCCGAATATTTAGGTGAACCGCTTGTAATTGGGGGTAATCAATCAAAATCTGTTTACCTAAATGGTTTGCTAAACTTTCAATCAACTTGTAGTGGTGCTGACTGACAAACTGACGAATGGTCTCATAAACGTCCGCATAACTGACTGTTTCGTTCAGATCATCATCCTGGACCTGTTCTTCAATGGGATAAGTCATCCGACAATCAATTTCCAGCTTCTGTCCTAATTGACGTTCCGCATCAAACACACCGTTATAGGTATGGAAGACCATGTTATTTAAACAAATTTTTCCGATAACGATCACTCCCCTTACAAAGCTCTTTACTAGTTTAATCATACTTTACCAGCAGGCTTTCGCCAAGTGGAATGGCCCAGGAATTCACTATTTTTATTTTACTTTTGTTGATGATAGTTCGAATAAGGCGAACAATTGTAGTATTCACTAGTCTAAAGTACGGAAACATTGCAGAGAATATCCTGTATAATGGAACTTAATAGGAAGTGATAGAATGTTTCTCTCAACTGAAGCTTTTCCTCAGGCTCACAAAGTTTTGGGAATTGTAAATGCAACTGCGCATTTGATGTTGCCGAGTGATTCCATTGACGCATTCGAATCAATGGACCAGTTGTTTGATGAGGTCCGGGAAAAATTAAAGGAACGGGCCAACAGCAAGCATGCTGACGGCGTGGTGAACGTCCGCTTCACGACTAATGTTGCCAATGTGCAAGTGGCACCTAAGTTCCTTGTTTTGACGGGTTATGGGACAATGATCCAATTCTTGAATAAGGATTAATGGAAAAGTCTTGTAATTTGGTGAAAGAGTCTGTATACTATTTATTGTTGTCAAGTAATTGATAGCAATTAGTTGCCCCAGTGGCGGAATTGGCAGACGCGCAACGTTCAGGTCGTTGTATGGGTTTCCATGTACAGGTTCGAATCCTGTTTGGGGCATAAATTAGAAAACGTATAAAGCGTAAAAAGTCGAGATTCCTTTTATATCAAGGAATTTCGGCTTTTTCTGTTATTTGTAAAATTGTCCAAAAACGTGCAAAACAGCAACCTCTGCACACATTACGCACACGATAAGTATAAAGTGCTTCAGAAACTGCGGATTACTGCAATGGTGAAGTGAAATATCTGTATAAGGCGATCACTAACTATCATAATAAATACTGGCAAATTGTTTAGTATAATTGATATGAATAACAACAAAATTTCTATGTCTAAGTACTAGGAGGAATCACATTGAAGAAAACTTTTATTCTCACAGCTACTGCTCTTACTCTTTTCAGTACTGGTATTACTAATGTTGCCGTTAATCAACCCACAGTGGTACAAGCTAGCTCTAAAAAATATAAAGCGGTTAATTAAAAGTATTAAAACAAGACCGCTCTTATGCCGATGATGATATTAAGACTGACGTTATGAACCAAGCACAAGACTTAGTAACAATGGTATTCTTAAACGATGGGAAAATATCAAGTGAGGATGCTAAAAACGGCTTAATTGTGATGGTTAATAATCGTAAAAACTCCATTGGGACTTCAAAAGCGTTGGAACCATAAAAAGTATTCTTGGGGTTAAAATAAGTAATTTGGACCATTAGGAGGATTAGTTCATGAAAAAAATAAGTTTAATCTGTGCCACTGCTCTTGCTGGCATTTCGCTCGGAGGATGTGGTAACAGCCACAATTATAATTTGAAGAAACTACGTGCAGAGCATACACGCTTATTAAAGCAATCTAAGCATAAGATACATAAGCATTCTAAAAGCCACTCAACCAAGTCTAAGAAGGGATCCCAGCAAAGCGCTTCAAACAAGAAATCATTGTCCGATATTCAAAACAAGTCTTCAAAACAAAACACGCAACAAAATAATGATCATCATTCAACACCAAGTAATGATGGCGAACACCTCGACTCTGCCCAACAAGCAAACGTTAACAAAGGATTATATCCTGACGGAACTAGAAGGCCTGAGTCTTTTGCTAATAATAATGACTACAAGCGTTATAACGCTTGGTATCAAGGTTACAATTATGATCCATCCACTGGTTCCTTAACCAGGATGAATGACCAACAATTGAATGATATGCGTCAACAAATGAATGCTAATGGCGGTCAGAATTTTAAATAGAGGCATAATATGAAAAGAATATCATTAATTAGTTTTGCTGTACTCACTTGTCTGTCACTGTCAGCATGTGGAACTAACAACAAACAAGCTAAACAGGACAGTGAGGCTTCAAGTCTTAAAATTGCAAATTCTAAACTCAAGAAGAAGGTTCACAAACATTCTGTAAAAAGGATCCATAACAAGAGTTCAAGTTCTGCTGCCAATTCATCAAGTCAACCAAGTAATAATCATCAATTATCACAGGGTGAGATTAATCGTCAACGGGGCTATGACCCCAACGGTAATCCACTGCTTCCAGGACAAGATCACGCTGCAGGTGCTAATCCAGATGGCTCACCAGATGCGTGGGTTCAAGGTCAAATTGACTGGGCAAAGCAAAATGGCTATCTAAATCCTGATGGAACAGAAACACAAAAAGGAATTGAAGCAGACCAGGAAGTTGAACGAGATTCTCAACCTGGAATGCCTTAGAAAAATTATCTAGTTTGTAAATACGTCCAAACGTGATCGACGTAAAAAGCTACTATTGGAGGAATATCTTATGGCTAAGAAAATAACTGACGAAAATGGTAATGTTTATGTTCAAAAGAAAGCGTGGTATAAGCGCTGGTGGGTGTGGATAATCATTGTGCTGGTTCTATTAATCGGTGCTGGTTCATTAGGTAGCGATGATGATAACTCTTCAAGTACACCTACTGACAGTTCAACTAGTTCATCTAAAAATTCTTCAAGCAACAGTCATGTTTCTGCTCAAAAGTTAGCTGCGCTTCATTCTGCTGAAACATATGCTAAAGATATGCACATGTCAAAAGCTGCCATTCTTGATCAGCTTACATCTGATGCTGGCGATAAATTCAAGCAGAGTGATGCTCAATACGCTGTTGATCACGTAAAGGCTGATTGGAATCAGAATGCACTCAAATCAGCTGAATCGTATCAAAAGGACCAAGATATGTCGACTGAAGAAATTCGTGACCAATTGACTTCCCCTGATGGTGACCAGTTCACACAAGAACAGGCTGATTATGCTGTTAACCATTTATCAAAGTAATAATTTAAACTAATAAACCTCTTCCCATTCAATCCACGCAGGAAGGCTGTGCAAATGAATGGAAAGAGGTTTTATTATATTAGTTTGATCAAAAGAGCTAAGAAGAATAGTAGCCCTAATTATGTTGCTATTTGGGTATGTGTACCGTTCCGTTGCACCTGTTGTACCCCACGCAGC
>CALVFC010000126.1 GCA_944326735.1 uncultured Limosilactobacillus sp.
AATAAAAATTGTTATAATTAAAACGGTGATGATATGAAATATTTAACAATAGGTCATGCTTCTTATGATATTACTTATCAATACTAGATATTAAATAAATATATACGAATAATTAAAAAGCAGGGGAGAGAAAATATCCCCTGCCCTGCACTCGTTTAATATTCTAGTTTACATAATATTAGTTTAATATATTAGGGCTCGTAGTTAAATGATCGGGAGTAGACCATTAATGTCCGCCACTTACCATTAATTCGGGCGATCTGCCTCAACTCCCCTATTTTCTCAAACCCGGTCTTCGCAAATAACCGCTGACTGGCCAGATTCTTTTCAAAGATGTAGGCAATAATTGTCTTAATCGGTAAATTTTCCCTTTCAACATGCTGGCACACAAAATTTAATAGTTGGTATCCCATCCCCTTACCCTGCGCCTGATCAGCGAGGTAAATAGAAACTTCCCGACTGTAGTCATATGCCGGATGGCCATAGAAGGCCTCTAACGAACACCAGCCAATAATCTCTGTATTATCAGTCATTACCCAGATTGGATGATTGTGGTCAAAATTTGCAAACCATTGACGGCGACTCGTCACACTAACCGGTTGGGCGTCATCAGTGACTTCACGTTCCGTAACTGCTTGATTGTAGATTTCCACAATGGCTCCTAAGTCGGTTTTCTTTGCTTTTCGAATGTTAATGGTCATAAAACTTCTCCTAGCCAAAATCGATATGATTCAGCATTTGTTCCTTACTTGTTTGATCTAGTCCAAGATATGCCAATGTCATTGCTTCACTAGAATGGTTAAGCAGACTCATTACCAGCCCGATGTTGTAGTTACTTTGCACGTAAACCCGGTAAGCTCCTGTCTTGCGCATCGTATGAGTTCCCAGGTAGTTGATATTGAGCAAGTCACCAACGCGGTGCATAACATTATAGAATTGCCGTTCATCAATATGCTTGGTTGGTCTAGTCGTTGATGGAAACAACCACGGAGTCGTTTGGTAGTAACCCATTTGCTTTAACCATTGCTGGTAGATAATCAAGTCATTGCTAACGGGTCGCAGGTATAGCGTATTTTGCTTGCCAGTCTTTTTATCCTTGATGTATGAATGCTGTTTTAATAATCCATTATTTTCATAAACATCACTTTGCTTCAAACGAAGGACATCGCTGACCCGGAGCAAGGTTGCTTTACCCACTTGGAAAATTGTGTAATTCCGGCGGCCCGCTTTAAAATTGTGCAAAAGGGTATCTTGAACTTCACTCAAAATATTGGAATCTTTAATTGGAAGTACTAATTGCTTCATTTTCTAGCTCCTAAATAGTAGGTGTTATAATTATGAATACCAATATTATAACACATTGGTATTTTCTAACAAAATTAAATGCTATCAGGACTGCATTTGTGAAGTGTTATTATATACAAATAACACGTGAATTAGACTAAAATAGTCGCAATTACGAGAATTAGCTCTCAGACACACTGAAATTACGTTAGACAGGTAGTTGTCCATCTCATGTTGTCTGAGAGCTAATTTAAATTTGATGTTTAAATTTATTGGATTCCTTTATATTTTGCAGGAACGTGGAAGTACTTAATATGTTGATTGGAAGGCTTTGACAAATCAACACCGTAATATTTGATGAAGATCCGTTTGAGAGTTCCATTCTTCTTTAATTTCGTTAACTGTTGGTTAACCTCTTTTTGCAACTTGGTATCCTTCTTATTGATCAGGTAACCATTGCCTGGTCCCATCAAATTAGTACGGTAGTACAATCCTTTTGCAATTGTTAATCCTTTGACAGGTGCATATTTAACGTTCATATGTAAACCATAATTATCATTAGGAACGAAATCAGCTTTTCCATTAGCAATATCATTCAGGATCCCACTAGCATTGTCATAGTTGACCAGCTTGGCACCCATATATTGCGCCCACTTTTGATAGGAAGTCCCAGATTCACCAGCTGAACGTTTCCCCTTGATATCGGACCAAGAATGAATACCAGATTGGTCACCAGCCCGTACAAGCAAAGCCCCATAAGAGTACTTCACCGGCTTAGAGAACAGGTAGTTCTTTTTATAAACTGACGCCAGACTGAATTCTCCGGCCATGTCCACCTTGCCAGTCTTAATGGCAGTGAGTTCTTCAGGAACCGCCATTTCCTTAAAGACCGCTTTACGGTGCAAGCCCTTGGCAATTTGCTTATCAATTTCAACTTCGTAGCCAACTAATTTATGAGTTTTAGGATCATGGAATGAACTCATCCGTTCATCACCAGTTGTTGCAAAGACAATTTCACGATTACCTTTGACACCTTCGCTCCGATGAGATATTCCACACCCGGTCAAACCAATAGTAAGCAGGGCTAAACAACCGACCCCGCATAGCAACTTCCATTTATTTTTCATTAACAAAGCCTCCCTTTGTGTCTATTATAGACCGCTAGGAAGACTAGAGAACTGTTAAAATAAAGTTTTAGTTTACATAATATTTACGACGATTACTTATCTTCCTGATCATCTTTCAATTGGGCCAGTAAACGTTCATCACGATTCTTAACAATCTCTTGCCCATGGTCACCTGTCCAAGTGAAGAATCCCTGACCGGTCTTCAAGCCCAGTTGGCCTTCATCAACTTTCTTTGCCAGGACTGGATCAGTTCCAGTGTCATCGGCCAAGTCAGCATACAAGTATGAGCTAACGTTGTTAAAGACATCTAACCCACCAAGGTCAGCCGAGGCAATTGGTCCCACTAAATTCCAGCGGCGACCAAGACTATATTTGATAATGTCATCAACGGCCTCTGGACTAGCAATTCCTTCATTAACAATGTGGAATGCTTCCCGCAGAACTGCTAATTGAATCCGGTTCCCAACAAAGCCAAGTGCTTCCTTATTCAATGGAACGGCATGCTTACCGATCTTATTCATTAATTGAACGGTTACGTTTACTGTCTGTTTATCTGTTTGTTTACCTGGAACCACTTCGACTAACGGCATTAATTGCGCAGGATTCCAGAAGTGCGCCACAACAAACCTTTCTGGATGACTTAAGACATTTTGCAATTCGGTCGGACTCAATCCAGAAGTATTAGTTGCCAAGACCGTATCGTCAGGAACTAAACGTTCAACTTCCTGCCAGAACTGTTTCTTAATCTTTTCATCCTCAACGATAGATTCAATAACAAATTGAACACCCTTTAATGCCACCGTTAGATCCGTCGTAGCGTTAATACGTTTGAGAATTGTTTCGGCTGGTTCTGTGACGACTTGAGCATCAATAAAAGTCTGCAAGTCATGCTTGATTAGTTCCATCCCCCGTTGCAGTCCTTCAGTGGAATGGTCATATAGGTTAACTTCGTATCCCTTCATCGCAAACTGGAGGGCAATGGCATGTCCCATTGTTCCAGCACCAATGTTAGCAACTTTTTTAATGTCATTTAATTCCATTTTATTCACTCCTTTGGGTACCAGTGTCTTATTACCATCATTATATCATGCGATTAAATTCACTTTTGGAAAAAAGCCTTTACCAAACGTGGGGATTCGAGTATACTAAGTACTGTTGTCAAAAGGACTTCGGGAAATAGCTCAGCTTGGTAGAGCACCTGGTTTGGGACCAGGGGGTCGCAGGTTCGAATCCTGTTTTCCCGATTATTGCAGGCTGGGTTTCATCCCGGTCTTTTTATTTATAGTCAATAAGGTGGTGAAATAATGGAATCAGATAAGTATTTAAAGTTAATTCAAGAAGAACTAAATAAGCTCCCCGACTACGTGAATGACTACTACTTAGGGACAAATCATGCCGTGACAACCACCTACCAGTACCTCACTGAAATTCGCCGATTCTTCGATTGGTTGCGCGCTTCGGGAATTAGTTCTGCACCAACCAACTTGGCGGTTAGTACTGACGAATTAGCCCATCTGCGGCGAAACGATATCATGCTTTATATTGACCATCTCCGTCATTCTACTAATACTCAGGGCCATCTGAATTCGCCGACGTCAATCAACCGGTCAATCAATGCCTTGCGCTCACTCTTTAAGTACTTAACAGTGACTGCCGATGTCAATGACGGTGAACCTTACTTTTACCGGAATGTGATGCTTAAGATTGATTCGTTAAACGATACCAAAACGCTTAATTATCGGGCCCATACTCTAGCTTCCCACATGTACCGGGGCCAGATGAAGTTTGACTTTATCGACTTTATTGAGAATAAATACCCCAAAATGTGTGATAAACGGGCCTTGCCGGCTTATAAGGTCAATAAAGAACGCGATATT
>CALVFC010000127.1 GCA_944326735.1 uncultured Limosilactobacillus sp.
AAAATATATGGGTAACGTTGCTAAAAATCGTGCTGGCTTTGCACTTAGCGATCTAAAAATTGCAGGTTATTTACATTCACCTAAAAGAGGAGAATATGAGATAACTCAACTTGGAAAAAATGCTTGGAAAAAATATGGGCTGAATTTGACTAGGGCTGTAGTCCATGAAGAACCGTTATATAAGCAACATCAAACTAAATTAGTTAAAGCTAAGAATACCAATAGTGACGCTTCAGAAAGTCTAAATTCATTTAGTGAGGAATTGATTCAAGACTGGTTTAGTCAGAAAACAGACGAGTTGAAAGATCAATTACTTGCAAAACTAACTGAAATGAATCCGTATGCTTTTGAAGGCCTTATGGTTGAACTACTAAATAGAATGGGCTATAAGGGGCCAAATGGCCAATCAATCGTTACTCAAAAGTCAAATGACAATGGTATTGACGGTGTGATTTATCAAGACGCACTGGGACTTCAAAAGGTTTATCTGCAAGTTAAAAGGTATGCGCCAAATAATCCAGTTGGTAGACCCGAGATTACATCATTTAGCGGTGCAGTTAAGCTTAAGCACACTGACCGAGGTGTATTTATTACCACCTCAACATTTACTACTGGTGCGGAAGAAGCAGCACAAAACTTAAATATCACGACCATTGATGGTGAAATGCTCACTAACTTAATGGTTCAATATAGGGTAGGGGTTGAAGAAGCTAAGACCTATCATATATACAGAATCAATAAAGATGATTTCACAGATTAGGCACCTTGTAAAACTCTGCTTTTATAAAATTTAAATGGATTGTCAGTTTACCTTAAAAAAGCAAATGTGCGGTAAGAATTTAGGGAGTCCAAGGGACCGTCAGCTTTTAAAAGTAATCGGTTGCTAATAATTTTGTGCAAGCGGTTGCACCAGGCGGCCGATAGCAGTATTATGTAAGCGTAATCATTACAGACTTATTAATTATCGATGGAGGCACTATTATATGAGCGAGAAAAAGTTAAATAAAAATTTGCCGTCCCTCGCGTTTTCAGTATTAATGCTGATGACGTTTGGGAACCTGGGGACTTCGATGGCCTTTGCTTTGCAGAGTGCTAACATGGGGCGGATCTTCCAAACCCTGGGGGCGGACCCAACCAAGCTAGGATGGTTTTTCATCCTGCCACCATTAGCAGGGATGGTTGTTCAACCACTGGTCGGCTACTTTTCCGACCGGACCTGGATTCCTAAAATTGGGCGGCGGCTCCCTTACTTGATTTTAGGGACGATTGTGGCTGTCATTGTGATGTGCCTGTTGCCGAACTCCGGCTCGTTTGGTTTCAAGACTTCGACTGCGCTATGGTTCGGCGCGGTAGCCATCCTATTTATGGACCTGTCTTCAAATATGTCGATGCAGCCATTCAAGATGATGATTTCTGACATGGTAAACGATGAACAAAAGGACCAGGCCTGGTCATGGCAGACGATTTGGGGAAACATCGGGTCCGTTGCCGCTGACCTCTTCCCGTTTTTCTTGACCTGGATTGGGGTTAAGAATATTGCAGCTAAGGGTGAATTACCAGATTCTGTTAAGTGGTCATTCTATATTGGAGCTGCGATTTTAGTTGTTTCATCAATCTTTACTATTTGGAAAGTTGACGAATATGACCCAGAGACTTATGCTAAGTACCACGGCTTAGACCAAAATGCTAATATTAGTGAAAACTTCTTCACAATTGTTAAACACGCGCCCAAGGTTTTCTGGACGCTGGGAATTGTTGAATTTTTCTCTTGGAGTGGTTTCCAATACCTGTGGACTTATGGTGCAGGGACGGTGGCCCAAAACATCTGGCACACTACGAATGCTTCTAGCGCTGCTTACCAAGCTGCCGGAAACTGGTTTGGTGTCCTGTCTGCTGTTGAAGTCGGGGTAGCAATTATTTACGGATTGGTTTTGCAAAAGCTGAATGACCGAATTCGGAAACCTGCCTACGCCTTAGGAATGGTCCTGGGTGCCCTCGGCTTCTGGGGCTTATCTGTTGCGCCGACTAAGCTATTATCGTTCGTTGCTTTTATTGGTATCGGGATGTGCTGGGTTACGATCAACTCTATCCCGTTCACTATCCTGACGAATGCCCTGGATGGTAAGCATGATGGTACTTACATGGGGTTATTCAACTGCTGGATCTGCTTCCCACAGATTGTTGCTTCTATTTGCTCCTTTGCTCTTTATCCGTTATTGGGCAACTACATTCCACACATGCTGGTCGTATCTGCTGTCCTAGCACTGATTGGGGCATTTGCGGTTTACGTTGTCAAGGAAACCTCTGTTGAAAAGGGAGATATTGAATAATGAATCTTGCTGCTATCTACCACCGGCCGGAAAGCGAAATGGCCTTTCTTTATGACTCTCAGACGATGCATATCCGTTTACGGACTGCTAAAGATGACGTAAAAGCGGTCCAGCTATTGCACGGTGACCCTTACAGTCTTCGCAGCCTGGCGGGAATTAAACCGCCATTTTATACCAAACCGACGCCGATGAAGAAAATCTTGTCAGATGACCTCTATGATTATTGGCAGATTGCGGTTACCGAGCCGAAAAAGCGCTTGGCGTATGCCTTTGACATCACTGGCGCTGATGGGACGAGGGCGGTTTATACCGACCGGGGCTACCTTCAGCCAGATGACCACGCGGCCTTGAATGATTTAAATACCTACTTTCGGATGCCCTTCTTCCAAGAGATTGATATGTTTCATGCTCCAGAATGGGTAAAGAAAACGGTTTGGTATCAGATTTTCCCCGAGCGCTTTGCCAATGGTGATCAGTCCAACGACCCTGCTGGTACTAAAAAGTGGAATGCCAATGACCATCCTGGTCGTCAGGATTTCTATGGCGGTGACTTGCAGGGTGTACTGGACCACCTTGACCACCTTCAAGCATTGGGTGTCAATGGGATCTACTTTAACCCGCTTTTTAAAGCCCCTTCTAACCATAAGTATGATACAGAAGACTATTACCAGATTGACCCTCACTTTGGTGACGCCGCCTTATTTAAGGAAGTGGTTGCCCAGGCTCACAAGCGGGGGATTAAGGTAATGCTAGATGCCGTCTTTAACCATATTGGTGATAAGTCGCCGCAGTGGCAGGACGTTCTTAAAAACGGCCAAAACTCGAAATATGCTGATTGGTTCCACGTTAATAAGTTCCCAGCAACTTACACGCCGACCAAGAACTTTGAATTTACCCCGGATGCAACTTACGATACCTTTGATTACACACCGCATATGCCGAAACTCAACACAGCTAACCCAGCAGTGCAGGATTACTTGTTGGGAATTGCCAAATATTGGATTGAGGAATTTGATATTGATGCTTGGCGGCTGGATGTGGCCAATGAAATTGACCACCACTTCTGGAAGAGGTTCCACCAGGAGACAACGGCCCTCAAACCAGATTTTTATATCCTAGGTGAGATTTGGCATACCTCGCAGGCGTGGCTGAACGGGGACGAATTTAGCGGGGTAATGAACTACAGCTACACCGGTGCTATTTTGGACCACTTCATCAACCACCGGCTTAGTGCGGAACGAATGATTGATCAGCTTAGCAACCAGCTGATGAAGTACCGTGACCAGACTAATCAGATGATGTTTAATGTCTTGGATTCTCATGATACAGCGCGAATTATGACTCAGGCCCACGATAACCGAGACCTAGTCAAGCAAACTTTTGCCTTTACATTCTTGCAGCCTGGAACACCGTCAATTTACTATGGCACTGAGTACGGCATGGATGGAGACAATGATCCGGACTGTCGGAAGCCAATGAACTGGGCGCCTGACGATGATGCTCAAGAAATGCTTGCATATTTTAAGAAGCTAGTCGCATTGCGTTGTGACTATGCCGACCTAATTGCAGGCGGGACAATTGCATTTAATGTCCTGCCAATCGGGGTGGTGGAAGTTTCCCGTACAGGTGCTGGGAAAGTGCTTAAAGGACTCTTTAACACTACGGGCGCACCAGCGGAGTTAGCAACCAGGGGCCAACTGCTTCTTAGTCAGGGAATGCAGGGGCATCAGCTGGCTCCAGACGGTTTTGCGATAACAATTGAATAACGAGTAGCGGCGTACAATACCCCTTAGGGTTGACACTTGAAATAATAAAAGTGTCAGTCCTAGGGGGGTATTTTGTATTGTAAGTTATTCAACTATTGAGAAACTTAAGCTACTTAGTAAGTATCAAAAATCGGATTACG
>CALVFC010000128.1 GCA_944326735.1 uncultured Limosilactobacillus sp.
CGTTGGTCAAAAAGATCAACGAATTGAACAAGTCCTAGCTGAAGTTGGCGACCAGATGATGGTGGGGTATTCGTGTAATACGAATGATCAGGTTGCTCACGCTAATAAACTGCCCGTGGACTATATCGGGGTAGGCCCGATTTATCCCACTAACTCGAAGGCAGATGCTGACCCGGCCATTGGTCCGCAACAGTTGCAGGAACTTGTCCGCTTGAGCAAGCACCCGGTAGTGGCCATTGGCGGTATTAATGATAAAAATATTAGCGAAGTGGCGAATACTAATTGTGCTGGGGCAGCGGTGATTTCTTATTTGGTGAACAATAACGATCTAGGGGAAGCAATTTACCAAATGAAGACCGCTTTTGCACACTAATTTCACCATCGATCACAAGTGAGAATCAAAGGCCACTTGGGGCACAATGACAAAATTGATTGTCAGTTGAATGGAGAAACCACACCACTACCGTGAAAGAATCACAGTTATTAATGCTTAACCATAAAATAGGACGCTAGCATTCGGATTTTCTGAACACTAGCGTCCTTTTTATTAGAAAACTATAATTAACTTTTAAAAATATATTAGCCTAACTGCTGTAATTAATAAGGCACTGAACTTTAATAATAAATAATTGCGCCGCCTGTTTCTTATTTTTCTAATCATTTTTTAATTTCCTATTTACTTTTTAGTGAAATTTGGCACAATAAATACCAATTCCTGTGTAAAGCAGAGGGGAGATTGAGAAACATGCTAGTTACCTTAGTTTTTGCTTTGTTACCAATTGTTGTGACCATTGGACTAGGTATTCTAGCTGGGAAAGTGGGTGACTTTGACAGTCACGATAGTCAGCAGCTGACCCGACTAGTATTACGCTATGCCTTGCCAATGAGTATTTTCGCTGGAATTTTAAAAACACCTCGGCGGGTCATTATTGCTGATATTCCCCTGTTTATTTGGATCTTTGTGGGGATGATTGTCGCCTACTTTGTTTTCTGGTTACTGATGCGTGCTGGTAAGGTGGAACGCCCAGTGGCCATTCTTCGTTCAATGTCGATTGCCGCACCATCGGTTCCCTTCATTGGTTCAGCTGTTTTGCCGTTACTATTTGCTGAATCGGTGGCCGCAATTGATATCGGAATCTCTAGTTTATTAATGAACGTTATTTTAGTACCGGTAGTCTTTTGGCAGTTATCCCTCCTCAAGGGTGAGGATGATTCCTTAGGGCGCCGGGTATTGCGCACCCTGAAGCAACCGTTGGTGTTTGCAGCCTTGGTGGCCTTTATCCTGGCCCTATGTGGTTTGCAGTTGCCAAAGCTTTTGCTACCGACCTTCACCACTTTGGGGCAGGCCGCCGGTGGTTTAGCAATGTTTGCCACTGGAATCATTTTGTTTAGTCATGAATTGAAGTTGACCAAGCAGATTGCGGTGAACGTCTTTTGTCGTAACCTGTTGATTCCGCTAGCAATTTGGGGACTAATGGTCCTTTGCCATGTCCCGGCTAACCTGGTTAAGGTGGTTGTCGTTACGATGGCAATTCCAACAGCCGCTATCCCGACGATTCTGGCAATTCGTTACCAGGTTAATGAAACTGAAATTGCGGCGACCCAGTTCTATTCCACGGTCTTCGCAATTGTGACAATGGCTTTCTTTATGTTAATGGTGGGCTAATAAAAAACGCCAGCTGGCTCTTTAAGCCAACTGGCATTTTTTATTGATTAATACTTAAGTGTGTTCCACTTATTAACCCGGCGCAGGTTAATACGGAATCCCTTAACAGCGTTGTTAATCCACCGATCGATGACGGTCTTACCAATACTGAGGGGCCGTGAAATTGTTTCGGCGTAGGTGTTCAAATACAAATCACCATATTGATCTAAGTGACCGAAGGGATGGTGGTCAATCTTGAACTCATAGCTGATCTCACCATGCTTTTCTGGGTCGACTTCAACCTTGTCGTTCTTCATAACCGTCAGCAAATCCTTAGTTGTCATTGCTTTCATTCTCAGACTTCCCTTCCTATAGTCTCTAATTCCATTATAGGAAGGCAGAACAACAGTGTTAAATTTTCAGCCTTAGTCATTACTGATTTGGTCGTAAAAACTGGTTCCTAGTGCAGCCGGAACGTTAAAGTTGTCTAAAACCGTGGCCCCTAGGTCGGAGAAGGTCGAACGGGTTCCCAGTGATTGACCGCTCTTCTTCATGGATGATGAATAGACTAACAACGGAACGTTTTCCCGGGTGTGGTCGGTTCCCCGGAAACCAGGGTCATTTCCGTGATCTGCGGTGATCATGAGGAGATCGTCGGGCTTCATTTCGTCAAGAACAGTACCGAGGCGTTTATCGAAGTCCATCAATGCTTGACCAAAGCCAATTGGATTACGCCGGTGACCATACATTGCATCAAAGTCCACCAGGTTGGTGAAGCAGAAGCCAGTAAAGTCCTGCTTCATGACTTCATCGACGTGGTCCATTCCGTCCATGTTGCTCTCGTTATGGTAACCCTGATCGATCCCCGAACCAGAGAAGATATCATTAATTTTACCCACCGCGATGACTTTGTAGCCAGCCTCGTGCAAGCGGTCAAGGTCCGTCTTGCCAGTTGGCTTGAGACCGAAATCGTGCCGGTTGGCCGTCCGGGTAAAGTGGTCTTTGTCTGGTCCAACGTATGGCCGGGCGATGACCCGACCGACCACGTATTCAGGACCATTTAGCAGGGTCCGCGCATACCGGCAGATCTTGTACAGTTCTTCCACGGGAATGACATCCTCGTGGGCAGCAATTTGCATTACCGAGTCACCAGAAGTGTAGAGAATCAATTCCCCGGTCTTCATTTGTCGTTCACCGTAGTCGTGGATGATTTGGGTACCGGAGTAAGGCTTGTTGACAATCACCTTGCGCCCAGCGAATTGTTCAATCTTATCAATGATTTCTTTAGGAAAACCGTTGGGGAAGAAGGAGAGGGGCTTGGTTACCGGAAGACCCATCATTTCCCAGTGACCATTCATGCTGTCCTTACCAGTGGAGATTTCCGCCATTTTACCAAAATCACCGATTGCCGGATTAGCAACTGGCACGCCTTCGATGGGGGTAGTACGCAGGTTACTAACACCGAGTTTGGCTAAATTTGGCAACTGTAACTTTCCTTGATAGGCTTCACCAACATGGCCAAGGGTATCAGCACCGACATCATCAAACTTTGCGGCATCGGCGGCAGCACCAGTCCCGACTGAATCCATTACAATTACAAAGACCCGTTTATAAGCCATTATGATCACTCCTCATTATTGTTGTGCGGCTTTTTGAAGAATTTTAACAGCGGCCGAAACACCCAGCCGGTTAGCGCCAGCGTCAATCATGGCGTACGCTTCCGCTAAAGTGTGGATACCACCTGCGGCCTTAATCTTGAAATCTGGGCCCACGGTTTGCCGCATCAGTTTGACGTCCGCAACCTTAGCTCCAGCGGTAGAGAACCCAGTAGAGGTTTTAACAAAATCAGCACCGGCCTTAACGACGAGCTGACAAGCTTTAACCTTTTCTGCGTTTGTTAACAGGCAGGTTTCAATGATGACCTTCAAGAGCTTGCCTTGAGCGTGGGTTACTTCCGCCACTGCCCGCATGTCATGTTCCACTGCTTGGTCATGGCCACCTTTGAGCTCACCAATGTTAATCACCATATCGATTTCATCGGCGCCATCGGCCAGGGCCTGCTTAGTTTCAAACACCTTGCTAGCAGTGGAAGTAGCGCCCAAGGGGAAACCAACTACAGTGCAGGTGTTAACGGTCGTACCCGCTAATCCTTCGTGAACCCGGGAGACCCAATATGGATTAACACAAACGGAAGCGGTGTTATAGTGACGCGCTTCAGCGATTGTTTGATCGATCATGGCAGCGGTAGCATCAGGCTTCAGCATCGTGTGATCCACGTACTTGGCTAATTCAGCTTGGCTTAATTTCATCTTCAAAACTCCTTTGTGAATGCGCTTTCATAATACACACTCATAGCTTATCAAGAATAGGGGACGAGGTCCAGTTAATTTGTGCTTAATCTGTGAATTACTGCCAAATTATCAGTTAAATCTGGCTAATAATCATCAAAATTGGCGTTTTTTATCGGTAAAATTAAGTAAAAGCGAGGTGATGGGGATGACAACAATCGAACAAGTTTGGCACACAATTCAAGCAACACCATGTTCGCCTGCCCAGCGGCTAGCAATACTGCTTG